>CAJWCX010000008.1 GCA_913031405.1 uncultured Flavobacteriales bacterium
GTAAACTTGTACGATTCAAGAACAATTGGTTCGACAAGCAATTACGAAATGACAAAAGACTCTGAAGTTGTAGTAATTACATCAGGACTTCCAAGAAAACCAGGAATGTCAAGAGATGATTTAATTGCTACAAATGCAGGGATTGTGAAGTCGGTAACTGAGAATATTGTGAAGTATTCTCCCAATGCAAAAATCATTGTGGTTTCGAATCCACTTGATGTCATGACTTATTGTTCTTATTTGAGTGCAAATTTTGATTCAAGTAAAGTTTTTGGAATGGCAGGAGTTCTAGATACAGCAAGATATCGTGCCTTTTTAGCATCGGAACTAAACGTTTCGCCAAAAGATATTCAAGCCGTATTAATGGGAGGGCATGGAGATACCATGGTTCCCCTTCCTAGATATACAACTGTTGGTGGAATTCCTGTAACCGAGTTGATTGAAAAAGAAAAGCTGAATGAAATCATCGAACGAACAAAGTTTGGTGGTGGTGAAATCGTAAAGCTTCTTGGAACTTCAGCGTGGTATGCACCTGGTGCATCTGCAGCTCAAATGGTTGAAGCTATCGTTCGTGATCAGAAAAGAATATTTCCTGTATGTGCTTGGTTACAGGGGGAATATGGACTGAACGACATTTATTTAGGTGTCCCTGTTGTTTTGGGTAAAAACGGTATTGAAAAAATCATTGAGCTGAAACTAAATGATTCAGAGAAAGAATTGTTGGACGAGTCTGTTGAAGCTGTTAGAAGTGTGATGGGCGTATTGGACAGCATGAATGCTAGCGTTTAACATTTACAACAAGTCATATTTAAAAGGCGCCTAGTGCGCCTTTTTTTATTAATTCTGTTCTATGGCTCCGATGTCAGGAGGGTTGTTCCTTAGGTTACCCATGATATCAAAAAGAACGGAACTAGCAAATCCATTGCCTTGCAGTGGGGATTGATCTGAAAATCCATAATCCATATCCGAAACTGAATTGAATAAAGGATCAAAGGCGTTGTCTAATTCTATTCTCCATATATTGTTTTGATAGAAAGGGTCATTGTACACCTCTTCGGCTTGAATAAAGCAATGCTGTATGTCAAAGCTTAGCTGCCCAGGAAAATCAACAATGGTGTCCAGAATAATTTCCGTTTCAAGACTTCCGCCTATGATGCTATTATAGATGACTCCTTCTGATATTATGGATGTTTGATTAGGATCATTAAAATGGTTTCTAATCCCTATGGCTGGTGATTGTGCAGATCCATATCCTAAAAAATTACAATGATTAAAATTGAATTTTGCTCCTTTTAAAACGAGTAATGAATGAAAGCCATTTCGACTCACCATGAGATTCTCTCCTTTTACCGATGCTTCGTCATACAAAAACATACCGTAGCTAGCATGGTTAAAGATCTTAGTATTCTTTATACTTAGAGCATAGTTCGAAGGGTCTACTCCAGAAGAATACATGTGTATGCCGGATGTCCCATTTTTAATAATGGCATATTCAATTGAGGATGCTTTGGCCTGATTAAAGTAGATGCCATAATATTGTCCAGGAACATCATCATACAGGCCTTCAAGTCTATCACCTTGAAAGACAACTTCGTTGTCTAAGAAACCATTCACATAGAGACTTCCTTTGTAGATGTAGAGGATAGCGTTTTTGTGCAAATGGACCTGAGTTCCGGCCTCAATAGTTAGTGTTTTAGATGAATCGACTAATGCATAACCATAAATCACATGTGGTTTGTCTGCCATCCAAGTTCCTTGAACTGTGTCTTGATAATAGAAATAAGCATCCTGACCCCACACAGCGAGTTTAATGTATTGATTCAAGCCATTGGTCTTAAATCTAATTGAATCCTCAATAACCATAGGTGTATTTTGACTATTGATATCTAGGGTGACTTCGACAAACATGAATAAGCTATCATTAGCCTCCAACGAAACCTCTTCATGCGAAATCCCAGAAATTCCGTCGAGGTTGATTCTGAATGGAGAGCTGGCTCCACCCATCAGCTCTACTTCATCTATCCTTATGGTCTTAGAATTTCTATTGTAGAGTTTAAATTGCCCTGTAGTTGAACCAATTGTTGTAAAAACAGTATCAAATACGAGGGTGTCAAGTGAAAATTCAAGATGACCGTTTGTAGTCAATTGATTCTTTTTGCAACCACTATTTAAAAGGATTGTAACGCTAAAGAAACATAAGGCAATTAAACAAATTCGGATTCGCATAAGCAAATAACGATATTTCATCCGGAATATTTGCGTAAAAGTCAATTTTTGATGAATTTAAGGTCCATATAATGAACCAATCTATAAATCTGTTGTATCAGGATTAGATAAGAACAAATTATGAAATATTTTTTATTTTTTTTGATGGTGTTTTTAATGTTCAGTTTGTTGGCTCAAGAACCTGAAAACACACCTTCGGTATTTAACAATATTGAATTAAATGAAGTTGAGCTGGAAAATAAAAAAACAGAAGAGTCTGATCAAAAGTTTTTGAAATCTAAAAAGGATCTTTCTGCTCCTGTCAGGAGCCCAAGACAAACGAATTCAAAGTATAAAAATACTTATTCCTCTCAGTATAGCCAATCAAAACAAGCGTTAGAAACAGAAACGAAGCGAGTAAAATATCAAACCAATAGCCGTTCTCCTTCTATACAGAGTCAGCAGCGGATGGACCATGAACTTGAACTTTTAAAAGAGTTGGATGATCAATCTTTTGATTATCATCTTTATCGTTACCTGTCTGGTAACTATGATGTGTCGAAACAAAATTCATTGTATAAGGCTATTGAAATTGACTCATCAAACACCTCTGTTCAACAACTTTTGGTAGCCAATTCTGTTGCAAAAGGGGATTATAATGAGGCTAAAAAATACCTCATCAAATTGGCTAAATCAGGATCTTTGAGTCAAGAGACCATTGCCTACACTGAGGATGTTTTGAAGTCCTCAGCTGAAAATGAAATACTATTGACTCACGGTACCAACGATTCTTTCGGATGCTTTTATAATCAATATGTTGTTTATAATCAGTTTAATTCGACTCTTGTGATTTCTCTTGATTTGCTGAAAAGCCAATCTTATCGAGAATTGTTACTCAAAAAAGGAATTAATTTGCCTGACCTGGAAACTGTTGATGTTCAATATTTCAAGGAGTTTTGTGATTTGAATGCAAGTAAAGGTATATCAATTTCAATGACCTTTCCTATTGACTATTTACGTCCAATTTCAAAGCAACTGATTCCATTTGGTTTGGTTTTTAGAACAGGCAAACAGGTTCCGCTTTGTGCTTCTGATTTGGAAAAATTATGGAATAATTCATTCAATAAGAAGAATTTGAATCACTTTCACTCCAAGGAGAGTAGAAATTATTCAAAAAATTATTTACCTACTCAAACCATTCTTAAAAGTTATCATAAAGCCAATAAAGGGCGTATGTATATGAATAGTATAAAGGGTCAAAAGGTGACAAAGCAGAAAATAGACAAGGAGTAGTATGAAGATTTTTCAAAAGCAAGTCAAGCAGCTTTCTGATGAAGAGCTGATGAAGCTGATGTCCAAGGGTAATCAGCGTGCTTTTAATGAAATTTATCAGCGTTATGCTGACGTATTGTTTGGTTATTTTATGAAGATGCTTGCAAGAGATAAAGAAAAGTGTGAAGATATGGTTCATGATTTGTTCGCCAAAATCATACGAAAACCTAATTATTTTGATGTGAATCGTTCATTTCGTACATGGGTTTTTTCTGTGGCTTGTAACATGTGTAAAAACGAATACAAACGAATGTCAGTAAGAAAACATATTTCTAATGAATTTGAACCTACAAATTTTATTCAGTCAGACTCAGATACTTTGAAGAAGGTCCATGAAAGTAGTTTTAGTGAATCGTTTCACAAAGCACTAAATAACTTAGATGACAAGCATAAAAGTGTTTTTTCTTTACGTCATTTTGAGGGCTTTTCGATGAAAGAGATAGCAGAAACACTCAACATTAATGAGGGCACAGTTAAATCGAGGTTGTTTTATGCAACAAAAACTTTAGCAGGCATACTAAAAGAATTCAATCCAATACACAATCAATAATTATGGAAGACAGGTATATAGAACTATTAAATAAATCCAGCTATCATGAGCTCACTCCGGATGAGAAAGATAGGATTATGGAGCTATGTTCAAATGAAGAGGAATTTGAAAATGTAAAAAACCTTTATAGGGAAATGGAATCCATGGGAAGTGAGCAGTATAGTATGGATTCTGACTCTATTAAATCCCTTTTGGATTCAGAATTCAAAGAAGTTCATGGCAGCGATCGAGGCTTTAGCATATTGAAATTCTTGTTTCCCCCTTTAGCACCATTTTATTCTAAGCCAGGTATACAGCTTGCCTTTCTTTTGGTTTGTATTTTTTCGATTTACTTTTCATTTAATAGAGTTTCGATAGAACCCACTAAAAAAGTACGTTATGCTCAAAATAACGAAAGGATTTCAAAGGAAAAAGGTGTTGAAGAGTTTGATTTTAAAGAAGAAGAGTCAAGTTCAGAACTGAGTTCAAACCTAAATACAGTTCCAGAGATGCCACCCTCGCCTATGGAAGAGATAGTTGTAATTGATGAAGAAGAAGTGATTGTGGGAATGGGGGAACCTCATTTAGATATCGCCACCAGTACAAGGATAAATGTTGAAGGTATATCCTTTGCAAATGATTTAGATGCGGATTTGGAATTTTTTGATGATGCGGATTTTTTTGGCTTTACATCTGATGAAGGTCTTTTTATCATAGAGCCTGTTGGAAGTCACTTAGAACTTATTGAAGATCTTTTCGTCACTTTCTAAGCTTTAAAACAAAATTTTCTTTTCGCTGCTGAGTTCTTTTTGAAAGAACACCCATCCTAAAGAAATCCATACTGAGATGATATTTCTCCTCCCTTTTAAGAAAACTCCATGTATCGTTCATGGAAGCACTCCATCGGATATCGTCTAATATAATGATGGTATCGTTGTGGGTATGTGGTTCAAGCAATTGGATATAATATTTTAAGGCTGCACCATCGTGATGGCCATCTATAAAGATGAGGTCGTATTTAATATTTTCAAGGTCTTTGATGTAATCGTAAAAAGTTTTATTGATCCTCTCAATAGGACGGTTTCCAATATTTTTCTCTGCAATCTTATAGGTTTCTGGGCAACCTTCGATAGTTGTCAATTTAGCCTCAGGTGCACCCAAATGCAGATGTAATGAACCAATTCCAATAGATGTTCCTAATTCAAGTATTCTTTTAGGTTTAAAATAATTGCTGATGCGATAGAGTAGAAGAGCATTTTTACCATACGAGGAGCTGGTTCGAAATATTTGCTTCACGGTCCTATTTTTTTTAAGTTTTTTAGATTTCGCGCCATAGTCTGTGACTTTTATTTGGGTTTTATTTTCTTTTATCTCAGAAATACAATCTTGAATGACCTTTAGCTCTTCTTTGTTCATTTGAATGCTCATGGCCCTTTTCATAAAGTTATATACAAATGGAGAATGAATTCCATGTAAATGCTTGGCATTCAAACGATATTTGATATATTCGAAGGCGATATTCATAATTCAAAATTTTTATGCATTCCATTCCAATTAAGGATCAAATCAAAGAGCAAAAAAACAAGGTCAAGCTCGGTAGTCCAAAAATAGAAATAATTGCACCATGTATTATTAATGACGGAATTATTGCCTTGAATTCAGACGAGCAAACGCGATTAATCGCGTTGTTCGATGAGTGCCAAAAAGATTTGTTGTTTTTTATTCCTGCCTCTGGATCAGGTTCTAGGATGTTTGATTTTTTGTTGTCTTCAGATAAAGATTTAGAAAATGATCCAAAAGTCAAATTGTTTCTTGATAATTTGTGTCAATTTGCCTTTTTTGATGAACAAAACAAACTCTTGTATGATAAATGGCTTAAAGGGCATATTAAATCTAAGGATTTGATTCAAGAGGTTTTAGGCGGGGATCGAGGAGGGTTTTTGAAATCGCCCAAAGGACTGATTCCTTTTCATCAAATTGATAAGGTATCTTTGAACGCCTTTCAAGAGCATCTTTTACAGGGAATAAATTTACAAACCAAAGTAAAATACCATTTCACCATACAGGAATCCTTTAAAGAAGAATTTTTAGGCTCTTTGAGGGAACTTAATAATCTTTTTAAGCATGATTATGAAGTAGAATTTTCTTTTCAAGATCAGGAAACAGATTCTTTTGCATTTGACCAATCCTTTAACCTTATAAAAACAGACAAAGAAGCTTTATTGCGAAGACCGGCTGGACATGGCGCATTAATTGAAAATTTAGTTCTCCTTGAGGATCAATATGTTTTGGTTAAGAATATTGATAATATTCAGCATTTAAATCGGTCAGATACATCAAATGATATATGGAAGTTGCTATGTAGCATCTTGTTTGAAGTCAAGTCTAAACTCAGGGCTATATACATCAATCCTCAATTTGAGATTCTACAGGAATTCAACAAGGTTTATCACCTTTTTACGGGGCAACAGCTTGATACTTGTCATGATGCGAAAAGCATCAAAGCTCTATTGGAAAAACCTTTGAGGGTATGTGGAATGGTTCACAATGAGGGAAAAGCGGGAGGAGGCCCTTTCTTTGTCAGAACAGAAGAAGGAGGTGTCACCAAGCAGATTATAGAGGCGGTTCAAGTTTCTCAGGATAAAGGACAAAGAGAGCAACTGGAATTGAGTACACATTTCAATCCTGTCATGATGGTTTTGGACCTTTTTGATTTCAATGATAATAAATATGACCTAAAATTTTTTCGAAATGACGACAACTATTTTGTGGTCAATAAAAAGTTCGAAGGAAAAGATATTTCCTTTATAGAATTGCCTGGATTGTGGAATGGTGCGATGTACGACTGGAACACCATATTTGTTGAAATTCCTATATCTACATTCACACCGGTAAAAACCGTTTTGGATCTTTTAGGTGAAAATCATCAGCCCGAGCAATAGTTTTTAGGTATTGTACAATCTGTTTTAATGAAAACCTCTTAATTTTATAAAAAAAACATTGAGATGAAAGTACCGGTTACCATATATGCAGAGTTGACGCCCAACCCTTCAACGATGAAGTTTGTGGCAAATAAATACCTGCTGCCTTCCGGGGAATCGGCAAATTTCAATTTGAAAAAAGACACCATAGGATTTTCGCCATTGGCTGAAGAGCTTTTCAACTTGCCTTTTGTTGATGGTGTATTTATAGCTTCAAATTTTGTTACAGTCACTAAAACGGATAATGTATCATGGGATTTTATCACCATGCAACTTAGAGAGTTTATTAGAGAATGGATCTCTGAAGGAAAAGAAATCCTATTAAAAAGTCAAGAAAATGAAGAGCCTTCAATTCCTGAGGTGGACATCAGTAAGCTAGAATTTGAATCGAGCGATTTGGATCATAAAATAGCTTCTTTATTGGATCAATATGTTCGTCCTGCTGTTGCAAATGATGGAGGGGCTATCGACTACCTGGGATACAAAGATGGTAAAGTTACTGTGCTGATGAAGGGTTCGTGTGCAGGTTGCCCATCGTCTACGGCGACTCTTAAGGGTGGAATAGAGACCCTTTTAAAACAACATCTTCCAGAAGTTAAAGAGGTGATTGCTATCAATCCTCCGATGTAGCGCAATACTCATTTTGTAATACTGTTCCTAATAATAATTCGTATATTTAAATATATATGATCTACTATTTTATAAATGGATAAGATTTTTCCAGACAAATCGACTTTAAATGAAATTGATTTAAAGGGAGCTTTGAGACAGTACTTTGGATTTGATAAATTCAAGGGAAGCCAAGAGAAAATTATACTGAATCTTTTGGGAGGGAAGAACACCTTTGTCATTATGCCAACTGGAGGAGGCAAATCCCTTTGTTATCAGCTTCCTTCTTTTTTGTTACCAGGCACCTCAGTTATTGTATCTCCGCTTATTGCACTGATGAAAAATCAGGTAGATGCAATTCGAAACTTGACTAATGATGAAAGTGTTGCTCATTTTATGAATTCTTCATTGAGTAAGAACGAGATTCAGAAAGTGAAATCTGATATCGTTGAAGGAAAGACAAAAATGCTTTATGTTGCTCCTGAATCTTTAACTAAAAAAGCAAATATTGATTTTTTAACCTCTGTAAATATTTCATTTTTTGCCATTGATGAGGCTCATTGTATCTCGGAATGGGGTCATGACTTTAGGCCGGAGTACAGGAGGTTGAGACAGATTTTTGAGGCCATTTCCGAAGTGCCAATTATCGCATTGACAGCAACTGCTACGCCCAAGGTGCAATATGATATTCAAAAGAATCTCAACATGCTAGATGCCGTAGTATTTAAGTCGTCCTTTAATCGTGACAATTTATATTATGAAATGCGACCCAAACGTGATGTTGAAAAGCAGATTATAAAGTACATCAAGGTTCGGATGGGGGAAAGTGGAATCATTTATTGCCTCAGTCGGAAGAAAGTAGAAGAGGTAGCTAAATTACTTCAAGTGAATGGAATTAATGCGCTTCCTTATCATGCGGGACTTGAAACAGCCGTTCGTGCGCGTCATCAGGATATGTTTTTGATGGAAGAAGCTGATGTCATTGTTGCCACAATAGCTTTTGGGATGGGGATAGATAAACCAGATGTTCGTTATGTTATTCACCATGATATCTCTAAATCTTTAGAAAGCTATTACCAAGAAACGGGGCGTGCTGGGAGAGATGGAGGCATTGGTGATTGTTTGGCTTTTTACAGTTATAAGGATATTGAGAAGCTTGAAAAATTCCTTCAAGGTAAGCCTGTTACAGAGCAAGAGATTGGTCGCCAACTGTTAAATGAAATTGTATCTTATTCTGAAACCTCCGTATGTCGCAGAAAATTCATTTTACATTATTTTGGTGAAACTTTTGACGAGAACAATTGTAATGAAAAATGTGATAATTGTAAAAATCCTCGAGAAAAAATGGAAGGCAAGGAGTTTGTCACTATGTTGCTTAAGGCCATCATATCACTTGAGGAAACCCAGAAAGCCAAGCACATCTGTTCTTTTTTAGCTGGTTTAAATACATCTGATATTAAATCTTATAAACATGACTTACTTCCTGACTTCGGAATTGGTAAAGACCGTGATGAACATTTTTGGAATGCCGTGCTAAGGCAGGCAACTGTCTTTGGATTGCTGAGTAAGGATATTGAAACGTTTGGAGTGTTGAGTATCACAGATAAAGGGAGAGACTTTTTGAAAGAGCCAAAATCTTTTACACTGCTAAAAGAGCATGATTTTTCAAATACAGATGACGATGATTCAATCGTGCAAGCCCATTCAAAGGAATCTGTATTTGATGATGAGCTATATCAACTTTTACTTGACCTGCGTAAATCAATTTCGAAAGAAAGAGGTATTCCACCATTTGTCATTTTCCAGGAACCATCTTTAAAGGATATGTGTTTTCAATACCCCATTACCAAAGAAGACCTTACGAATATTCAGGGTGTAGGAAATGGAAAAGCCGAGCGCTATGGTGCACCTTTTATTGAACTCATTGCGGATTATGTTGAACGTAATGAAATTGACCGTCCACAGGACATTATGGTCAAATCTCTAGTTAATAAGTCACAGCTTAAAGTTCAGCTTATTCAAAATATTGATCGAAAGCTTCCTCTCGAAGATATTGCAAGCTCTCAAGGTAAAACCTTTGAAGATCTCCTTATCGAGATTGAAACTGTTGTTTCTTCGGGTACGAGGGTCAATATCAATTATTACATTAATGATGTTCTTGATAAGGACAGTCAGGATGAGGTTTATGAGTATTTTAATGAGGCAGAAACAGATGACATCATTGAGGCTTATAACGAATTTGATGGGTTGTATACAGAAGAAGAACTTCGACTCATGCGGATACGCTTTATGAGTGAAGTTGCCAATTAATTCTGAATTTGGAGTGATTCAGCAATAGAATTTCTTGAAACAGCATGATAGTTTTTTTGGAACTCATCAAACCATAGAAGCGCATTCTGTTGTGTGTTTTTATTTTTATACAAAGCTTGATATAAAGGATGTATAAATTTCCTTCTTCCCACTTTTTCTAGAAATAACTTAAGATAAGGGAAGGCCTCAACATATTCCGATGATATTGATCTTAAGAACCATTCAAATTGTATTTCAGCATTTGTCCATTTAGAAAAAGCCAAGCTTTCGTCAAGTACTTTTAATCTATGGGGTTCGATATTTGCGGGGAGGTGTCTGAGAAATGTTAGCCATTCTTGTGTAGAATATTGGCTTCTTTTTTTGATGTTTTCTTTGACCCATTCTTGTAGATATTCTTCTCGCTCCTCAGAAAATGAGCGTGCCATAGTTTTTACTTCTTCAAATCCAACAGATGTTAATGAGATACAATTTTCAGGAATTCCTGGACGATATATCCATTCCTTATAATTAAAATCGATCTCATATTTTTGTAGTAATTCTTGTTCAAGGTAATTCACAAATTTTTCAGTGGTCACAGAAGTGAATTTGAAATGATCAAAATAATTATTTAAAAAAACATCCATTTTTTTTCTTCCAACTGATACTTCAAGAGTTTTTAAGAAAAAAGCACCTTTAACGTATGCCACGTCGGTCACCCCGTCGTCAGGATCTCGTCCCTCTAAATCAAGAAAAAGATGTGCATCTTCAGGATGTGCACTTGTTTCTATCCGTTCGAGCTCTTCTTGAAGCTCAAAAAACTCTACAAGAGCCAAGTTGTCGGCGCCTTCTTTGCCAATGATTTCTTCCATAATCCTATTTTCGAAATAGACTGTAAATCCCTCGTTTAACCAGAAGTCATTCCAGGTTTCATTTGTCACAAGGTTTCCTGACCACGAGTGAGCAAGTTCATGGGCGATAACAGATACCAGGCTTCTGTCTCCAGCAAGCAATGTGGGATTGGCAAAAGTCAATCTGGGATTTTCCATTCCTCCAAAAGGAAAAGAATATGGAAGGATCAGCAGATCGTATTGCTCCCATGCGTATTCACCGTAAAGCTTTTCAGCGGCATTCATCATTTTAGGTAGGTCCTCGAACTCAAACAAACTTTCTTCCAACAATTCAGGTTCGCAATAGACTCCGGTCTTATTCCCTAAATCTCCATAAACCAGATCGCCTACAGCCAATGCAATTAAGTAACATGGTATGGGTTGCTTCATATCAAAATGATACTCGCCGAGATTGTTTTTTTCTTTTGGATTAGAGGCGCTCATCACAGCCATAAGATCTTTTGGAACCCTAAGATTGGCAGTGTAGGTAATGCGATTAGAGGGGGCATCCTGAATAGGAATCCATGTTCGTGTTAAAATGGCCTGTCCCTGAGTATAAAGAAAGGGTTTTTCCTTGGAGCTGGTTAACGAAGAATCGAGCCAGTCAAGCGCTTCAGATTCTTTTGTGGTTTCGTAATAAATATTCACCCATGATGTATTGGTATCAATATCTACAATTAGTGGCCGACCAAGAATTTCATTCTGATTGACCTTTCCCAGTGTAAATGGAGCTTCTTTTTCACTTTCTAGTTGACCAGAAGTTACTTTATTAATCTTTAATCCCTTAATATCGAAGACAGCTTTGTTAGTCCCTTGATTTGACATTTTATGTCTAGCAATTCCGTATAGCTTCTTTTTTTCAAAATCAACATCTAAATCCAGATGGAGATGTACCGTATTGATTTCTTCTATATTGGCATGCGAATGATTCGATACTTTTATTTCTTCGGTGTTTACTCTGTTATTTTCTGTATTTGAACATGAAGTAATAAAAAAACCTATCAAAAATGAAAGTAGAATGGTTCTCATCTTATTTTCTAAAGTTTAAAATTCCAAATTTTTCTTTATTTCCAGAGATGGCATATAAAAGTAGTTCTTGGTTTACTATATCAAGCTTAAACATTTTTGGAACGACAATGGAATTCAGTTCTTTACGTGTAAATAGCTTTTTGCGTTCTACTTGTCCACTATTAAGGTTAACTTCACAAATCGCTGCAGTATTTTTACGCCGTGTCAAATTGAAAGCATAGCAAGGTCCTGATCCTCTTGAATAATTGCCGTTTTCGTCGTAATTTTTTAAATTATCATTAAAAATAAAGAATAATTTTTGGCCATCTGTAAAGGAACTGTATGATGAAAACGGACCTCCATCGTTGGTAGATACTTGTGATTTTGGAATTCTTTTTTGCCAGTCAAAAGTGCCTGTCTTACCTATTTTAAAGGCCACTATGTCGTCATAGTAATAATAGTAAATAGAGGATGATAAACCTGTTCTACTGTCATAGCTTGATTGCTCATTAATGAAGTATTGTTCGATAGATCCGCATAAGGAACCATCTTCTAAGGTGAAAATATCTCTAATTTTAAATCGGTAGGTATCTCTATCCCTAATTCTATTTCTATTGTTTATGGGCTGTCTTATTCGGGAGTCAATCCATTGAGGATTCAAAAGTCCGTCTTTAAATTCCACAAAACCCTTGAACAAAACTTCGTCTTTGGAGGTGTCGTAGCGAATGATAAATACACCCTCTACTTTTCCATTCCTACCTGTTCCATAAATACCAGACAAGGTAAAGATGTCATTATTTGAAGACATTTCCATGTCATCAATGCGTTTGGATTCTAAGTCAATTGAAAATTCCTTAAGCTCATTGTTTTTGATCGAATACACATGCAGTGCCTTGAAATTGTCATAAGCCCTTGAAAATATACGGTCATTGGGTTTATTATGCTCTGTTATGCTGATGAAATAATCACCGCTGTTTGTTAAATGGTGATGGTTAATGGTACTCATATTACCATCGAAAGGCACAAAATACTCACCGTTTTGCACTGTATTCATTTGATAGTCCATCACAATATACCCGTAATCGTCTTGCTTTGTTTTTCGACCTGGAATTTCCCAAAATACGGCAATATATTGTCTATTATTGGAACTTACAATACTAAAATTGGGTTTTGCTCCAATCTTTGAATTGGGATACGAGGCAATCAAAACAGATTCTTCTTGAGCATTCATTTCGTCATCATATGCTTGTGCATACAATAGCATATCTCCATCAGCTTTATCTGAAAGAAAAACATAAAGTTGATTGTTTAAATAGGCTGCTGTTTCAAAATTGGCAATTCCCGTTTGTGCAACCGGTTTGATTCTGGTTTGACTTTTCAGCTGAAGGTTTTCATGATCAATGACTCTGTAAGTTCCAAAAGACCTTCCTCCAGACCATCTTAATGAGTAAAAGTCAGCAGTTTGTTGGGGCAGTATTTCTAATAATGACCCAGGAGATCTTTCGAGATTACCCCAGGAAAGATCAAAATTCTGACCCTTTAATGGGCTATTATACACCGCAATTAAAAGAAATATCAGAATAGTTCTTAACATGTTTTTAAGAGTTAATCTACCATTTGTATGCCAAGATAGTTAGAAGGGCTTATATTTTTCAGTTCTTCTTTCAATTTTTCAGAAAGATCGAGGGTGTCTATAAACGCATGAACAGATTCTTTGGTGACTTTATCGTGGGTTCTTGTAAGTCCTTTTAGTGCTTCATATGGTTTTTCAAATCCTTCTCGCCTCAACACAGTCTGTATGGCTTCGGCAACAACAGCCCAGTTATTCTCCAATTCTTGAGCTATTGCATGTTTGTTCAACACCAGCTTGCCAAGGCCTTTCAAGGTGGATTGAAAAGCAATTAGGGTATGAGCCAAAGGAACACCAATGGTCCGGAGGACAGTAGAGTCAGTAAGGTCTCTTTGTAATCTTGATAAAGGAAGTTTTCCTGATAAATGTTCATAAAGAGCATTCGCAACACCCAAATTACCCTCTGAATTTTCAAAATCAATAGGGTTTACCTTGTGAGGCATGGCTGAAGACCCGATTTCTCCTTCTTTCAACTTCTGCTTAAAGTAATCCATGGAAATATAGGTCCAAATGTCTCGATCAAGGTCAATAATTATGGTGTTGATTCGCTTTAAGGCATCAAAAAGTCCTGCAGTATGATCGTAATGCTCTATTTGTGTCGTCGTCTGACTTCGGTGAACGCCCAATACGTCATTGACAAATTGATTTCCAAAAGAAACCCAATCAATGTCTGGATAAGCTACAAAATGAGCATTGAAATTCCCTGTTGCTCCTCCAAATTTGGCTGAAAAGGGCACTTTCATTAAAGCTTGTTTTTGAATTTCCAAACGCTCTCGAAACACTTTCAGCTCTTTTCCTAATCGGGTAGGGGAAGCAGCTTGACCATGCGTTCTCGCCAACATAGGAATATTTTTCCATTCCTTTTCAAGGACCTCAATTTTTGAGGTCAGTTCATTCAGCATAGGCAAATACACCTGCTCGATGCCTTCTTTTAGGGATAAGGGAACGGCTGTATTGTTAATGTCTTGTGAGGTGAGGCCAAAGTGAATGAACTCGAGGTATTTTTTAAGTCCCAATTGCGTCATTTTATCTTT
>CAJWCX010000009.1 GCA_913031405.1 uncultured Flavobacteriales bacterium
TACTTATCCACCTCAGGTAATTCTATAGGTAGATGGGCATCGTCGACTAAATGTGGTATATCACCCTTATAATAAATCGGAAAAGGCTCACCCCAATAACGCTGCCTAGAAAATATAGCATCTCTCAAGCGATAATTCACCTTTCCATGACCCAGTTTTAAAGATTCAATTTTCATAATAGCTTCTTCCGCAGCCGCTGAAATATCTAAATCGTTTAAAAAATCTGATTCTGTTATTAGGGCTGTCTTTTCTTCATAAGCCGAAGAGGATATATCCGTATCTTTAAATATATTTTTAATCTCCAGATTAAAATGTTGGGCAAATAAATAATCTCTTTGATCTCCACAAGGAACAGACATGACTGCTCCAGTTCCGTAATTGACTAAAACATAGTCTCCTATCCAAATAGGAATTTTATTTCCTGTAAATGGATGAATAGCATATGAACCCGTAAATACACCACTAATATTTTTTACATCGGATTGTCTATCTCGTTCAGATTTACTTCTACTCTTTTCAATGTATTTGGCCACATCTTCCCTTTGGTCCGGAGTAGTAATTCTGAAGACCAAATCATGTTCGGGAGCTAAAACCATAAAGGTTACACCGAAAATAGTATCCGGTCGTGTAGTAAAGACCTCGACCTTTTCATTCTTATCACCTAAAACTCTAAAAAATATAGAAGCTCCTTTAGATTTTCCAATCCAATTGCGTTGCTGCTCTTTTAAAGAATCACTCCAATCAACAGTATCAATATCATTCAATAAACGCTCAGCATACGCTTTTATTCTCATCGACCATTGACGCATTACTTTTTGAACTACAGGGTGACCTCCCCGAATAGATAATCCATTAGAAATTTCGTCATTTGCCAAAACTGTTCCGAGCTTCGGGCACCAATTTACTAATGAATCGGACAAGTAAGCAATTCGATAACACTGAAGAATTTCTTCTTTTTTAGCCTTGGTCATTTTTGACCAATCGTCAGCAGTAAAAGGTTCATGATCGTCATGAAAAGCATGAAACTCTTGCGAACCGTTCATCTCAAAATGAGAAATAAGCACATTTATGTCTCTTGCTTTATCGTTGGAACTATCATAATAGGCATTGAACAACTGTTTAAAAATCCATTGAGTCCATTTATAATATTCAGGAGATGATGTTTTAACTTCACGATCCCAATCATAACAGAATCCCATTTGATTCATCTGTTCTCGGTAACGCGCGATATTTTTTTTGGTAGTAATCGCTGGATGCTGACCCGTTTGAATGGCATACTGCTCTGCAGGAAGACCAAAAGAATCATAACCCATTGGATGTAAAACATTATAACCCTCAAGTTTTTTATATCTGGCAATAATATCCGATGCGATATAACCTAACGGATGCCCAACATGCAATCCCGCACCTGATGGATAAGGAAACATATCCAAGACATAAAACTTTTCTTTTGATGAGTCCTCTATCACCTTGTAAGATTTATTCTTCTCCCAAAAGTCAATCCATTTATTCTCGATTTCCCTGAAATTATATTCCATCACTATTATATATAGCTTGTAAAGATAACTAATGTGTTTCAAACTGTTTGAAGTACTAAATTAAAAATCCAAAATCTCTACTTCTCAATGCTATTCAACAACACATTATTTGGCACAATTATTGCACCGTTTATCTGAAAATTGGAACAAAGTACTTCCGCATTTTTGGTTTTTAACACTTTTTTTTCATAATTCACGTTTTTAACAAAAACAGAAAAGACCGGGAAACCGGTCTTTTTATTTAAAATAAATAGAGATTATACCAACCAACAAGAAAGCAAAGTCAACTAAGACAAAAAAGTATTTATAGCCTATCTTTTTAAACATAAAAGACAATAAAAGTAAGTAGCTGAAGCCAGCTGCCCATGCCTCAATATGTGAAACTGAGGCCCTAAAACAAATTAATATTAATAATGCGGTTACAACTACGATCTGAATCATTCGAATAGATCCGTTTAATCCAAAAACTTGAGGAATTGTTCGCATTTTTTGATGGTCAAAAAAAACATCTTTAATATCGGATGGAATTAAAATAACGAATAAAAACATAAGGGCAATACCCCATTCTTGAGGTGCGTTAAAAAGCATATACGGAAAGACAAAAAATAATATGAACCATATGGCAATGACAAAAAAAACCTTCATATAAGGAATCTCCCTTAGGGAAAGGCTTTTTACCCTTTTCACATAAAAAATACTAATAGTCAAACATATAAAGGCAGCAATATTTTGTGTGAAATTACCGCTAAAAAAAATGAGATACAACGTCATTGCGGATATTAACATACTCACAGAAAAAAACCAAATAGACCTTCGATTATAAAAAGTCCATGAATTTATTTCTAAAGGCAGTCTTCCTTTTTTAAATTTCCATAAACGATGAAAATTGTAAACTCCTAAAATTCCGAATGAAATTGTTAAGGAATAGGTAAAAGCACCTTGGTAATAAAAATTTAGGCCATAAAGAAAAAAGAAACTAAAGACCGCTAACAAAATATGGCTTCTAATAAGGTATGTAAGCGACTTTATGAACATAATTGAAGATAACAGACCATTTTGTTTTTAATTAAATGACTTTATTATCAGTATACATTTTTTTAAGCTCTTTATACTTCAATCGGTTTGACGAAGCACTGATACATGCAATATGAAAACCAGCGACACCATCTAAAAAGCCCTTTTTGAAAATAAATATATTAACAAACTTAACGATAGCACTTAATTCTGATTGAAGAAAGAATACTTTACGTTTGGTCTTGTAATATTTTTGAGCGGAAAGCACTGCATATTTATTCGCTCTTGACCTGTGCTCTTGACGATTATAAAAAGAATAGTGTTCAAGATGACCATTAAGATTTTTCAGTTTCATTTTTGAATCAAAAGTCAAATACTCATGAACAAAATCGCCTTTCCAGTAGGCCTGACTCTTTGGGAAAATTCTTTTTTTATACTCTGGATACCAGCCACAATATTTAATCCACTTCCCACAATAATTTGTCTTCCTGTTTAGGACGTAGATGCCGTTAAAGTCATCTTCCTTTATTTTCCTTATATTTTGTCTTAGCGCTACATCAGGGACCTCATCGGCATCAATAGAAAAAATATATTCGGCATCAATCAAATCATTCAATTTGTTTTTTGTTTTTGCATATCCCTCCCATTCTTTCTGAATAAATCTCACTTCATAGCGTTGGCAGATTTCTTTTGTTTGGTCAGAAGAAAACGAATCTAAAACAACTATTTCGTCAACACAATCAATGAGTCCCTTGATACACCTCTCGATGTTTTTCTCTTCGTTAAAAGTGATGATGGCCGCAGCAATTTTTTTCATGTCATAAAAGTCTTACACTTTTCCATACGGCTTGTATTTCCCTAAGGGCGTGAGTCCAGCTGGTCGTAGAAGGGGCATCTACGTATCCACTTACGCATAGCACCTTCTTCGTTTTTGGATGAACAAAGTGAAAACTCCAAAAAGCTCCTCCTGTAGAATGCTGATACCGTCCTTTAAAAACAAACATCCCACGAACTTCAATCCCTTTAATACTTCCATCGTAGTTGCTGTCCTTTGAGTATTCTGGATGAACAAACTCATTATACTGAGTTCCCATATATAAACCATAAGTTTCATGGGGAACATTGTATTTTAACATTGTATCTCGAGCATGCATAAGGGGCGTAAAACCTAGTTGACTTGAGTCAATGAAAGGGTATTGATAGACCATTATTCCCGAATAAATAGTTCCTATGTCTTGCTCTCCAGCCCCAACAAACTCTATAGGTCTTGACGCCTCTGGAATCTCTATTCTACAAAAGTTATTTCTTTTGGACACTATCTTTGACCCAAACGGTAAATCAAGGTGAATTTTAAAACACTCTTCAATTTTTTTATTGATGTTTTGATCTTGTTGCTCTGCAAAATATTTGCGAATTCTATCCCATTCCATTAGGTCAAATCGATCATGCACCTTTTCCACATTAGACTTGACCATTTGTAACAAATGATCTTTATCCCGGCCTTCCAGCCGAACAACCGATTGACGATTCGCCCATACGTTTTCTTCATATCTTACTGAGCCCTTTTTATCTTTTGAATTTGATTTGAGAAGTAGTATATTTCGATGCCTTTTAATTGGCCCGTTAAATCTCTTGGGATTTCGATGAACCAGCTCAAAAGTGGTGACGTCTGGAAAATAGGGCATAATAAATCGAGTGAGCCCAGTATCTAGCTCATTTCGAATTGAGGAATCCCAAATGTCGTCATCACAAACCACTAATATTTCACCAACCTTTCCTGTTACATAAACTTTTGATGATTCATCACAACCGGATAAGCCCAATAGAAATAAAATACTCAAGAAAAGAACTATCGCTCTCATGACTATCTGATTCTAATTTTTTGTCCTATTGAAAGTCTGTTGATATTAATTCGCGGGTTGAGTTTGCGTAATTTACTTTGAGAAACCCTATGTTTTTCAGCAATATGACCAAATGTATCTCCGCTCCTCACCGAATAATATTTTCTGATTGGGGCGGGTTTTGGTTTTGGTGGGGTTACCTTTTTTTCAGTCTCTATTCGAAGGTGCTGTCCAATATATATATTAGACGTTTTTAATCCATTCCAAGACATTATCTTTTCCGGCGTCACCCCATAATGATTGGCCACATTCTTGAGAAGATCACCCGATTGGACCTTATGGTAATATACATTTAATGACTTAGTAATGGTATCTCCTGTTATGGAGTCCATTACATATACTTGTTTGATTTTTACTTCATCTGTTCCATAAATTGAATGCTCTAAGGACATCAAAGAATCTTCAATCCCAGCAATTAGTGTTATTTTCTTGTGCGGGCCCGACAAACAAAATGGCGGATCTGACTTCGGAATGAAGGTAGATTTAAAGACTGGATTTAATGCCTTAATGTCTTCTAATGGCCAATCAATAACCTTAGAGATTGTACCCATATGTATTCCTGACTTGAAACAAAAGGTATCAATATGAGCTTTATGTATATTTACTTTCGTGGGTATTAGGTTATATTCTTTGTAATAAGTCATTAAATAGGTTGCAGCAATAAAGTTAGGTACATATCCCTGAGTTTCTCGGGGAAGATAAGGCCTTACCTCCCAATAGGTTTTCTTATCTCCTGATCGTCGAATGGCCTTATTTACATTACCCGGACCAGCATTATAAGCCGCTAATGCCAAGTTCCAATCACCATAGATATCAAATAGCTTTTTCAAATATCTACATGCCGCATCCGTTGCCCTAACCGGATCCATACGTTCATCAATGTAGGAGTTTTCTTTTAATCCAAAATACAATCCTGTTCTATACATAAACTGCCACAATCCCAATGCACCTGCACGTGACTTCACTTGAGGACGCAGCCCGCTTTCTATCACAGATAAAAACTTTAACTCAATAGGAAGTCCATATTCTGATAGTTTCGACTCAAACATCTCGAAATAAAGAGGAGATCTACCAAGAACTACCTTTATAAAACCCTTTCTTTTTTCTAAAAAATATTTGATTACTGATATTGTAGAGGCATTACAATCTAATTGAAAAGGAGTCATTTGATTGATTTTGCCCAATCGCTCGCAAATCATCTCATCCGAAACTTTTGGAGCCTCTGGTGAAAAAGAATCAAGTTCTTTTTGAATTGAATCCAGACCGATATCTGCTGCATAATCCTTATAAAAAAGGTCTAAACTTTGCTCTATGGTATTTAAAAAAGGATCCTTGTGTAAGGAATCACTGATTTTACTACTCAAGTCCTGTTGGGCAGAAGTTGAAAAATATAAAAGCATCAGACAAAATGAAAATCTTAATCTCATTGCTAAAAATAACTGTTTAATATTTTTGAGTAGCTGAATAATTTCTCTTCGTTAAAACGATCAGACATAATTTGAAGTCCAAAAGGCATGCCATTTGAATGAATACCAAAAGGAATACTGATAGCAGGGTTCCCCGTCAAATTTGCATGAACGGTAAAAATGTCCTGAAGATACATTGTTATGGGTTCATTTACACTTCCTTGCTTGAATGCAGTTGAAGGAGTTGTCGGAAAAACCAGTACATCGACATCTTTAAAAAAAGCATCTGTTGCATTTTTTACGATCCGCCTTACCTTCTGAGCTTTAGTGTAATAAGCATCGTAATAACCATGGGAGAGCACAAAAGTTCCAGTCATTATTCTTCTTTTCACTTCGACTCCAAAACCTTCAGACCTTGACTTCTTGTAGGTGTCGTCGACTCCGGAGGCATTCGCGCTTCTATGGCCGTAATGAACACCATCAAAACGAGATAGATTAGAGGATGCTTCTGCAGTGCTTAAAACATAATATGTTGGAACTAGATAATCCAAATAAGGAAAATCGCATTCCACCACTTTGATATTGCCCGAATCTAAAATAGATTTCAAGTTCTCAAGTTTCAATTTTATCTCAGAATCAATGCCCTCATGACTCATGTATTCTTTAACCACCCCAATTCTCAGCTTTTCAGTTTCAACTGATTTACTTTCAATATTTCTGGATGAAGAAGTTGAATCCATTGGATCTTTACCACGAGTGATCTCAAAAATCAGTTGACTGTCTTCTATGCTGTTTGAAAAAACTCCAATCTGGTCAAACGAAGAGGCATAAGCAATAAGTCCATATCTACTTAAGCTTCCATAAGTTGGTTTCAAGCCAAATGTATTGGTCCATGAGGCGGGTTGACGAACGGAGCCTCCCGTATCGCTTCCTAAAGCAACAGTACAGAGTCCTGCCGAAACAGCAACAGAAGAACCTCCCGAAGAACCCCCAGGCACATATTCCTCATTGAAATTGTTGTTGACATTACCGTAAAATGAATTTTCATTGGAACTTCCCATTGCAAATTCATCACAATTTAATCTACCAATGACAATGGCATCCTCATCAATCAGTTTCTGAAGAACTGTTGCCGTATATATGGATTCAAAGTTATTTAGGATTTTTGAGGCAGCTGAAACCTTATGTCCTTTATAACAGATGTTATCTTTGATGCCCAAAATTACTCCTGCTAAACGTCCTGCTTTGCCTTGCTTTATTTTATTATCAATAAGACGGGCAGCTTGACGAGAAGTGTCTTCGAAGATTTCTACAAAGGCATTTAAGCTTGATTTTTCTTTAGCCAAATGAAGATGCTCTTCTAAAATAGAAGAGGCGGTCTTACCAGAACCTAATGCCTTTTTTATGTCGGCAATTGTCTTATACATTAATGACTACTTTGACTCCAGCTTTTCGTTTGAATCATTGTCATCTTCAACTATACTCTCATCTCCTTTTGAGGCATCCTTAAACTCCTTTACCCCCTTACCGAGGCCTTTCATTAATTCAGGGATTTTTCTTCCTCCGAAAAACAACAATACTATTACTAAAATGATGATGATTTCTGTCCCACCAAACCAACCTGCTTGATTTATATTTTCCATACCAATTGATATCAATGTATACTTAATTTAATCTTTTAAGGCAAAACATAAACTTATTAAAGCTTCCTTGCCACCTCAACTTCTTCATATGCTTCGATCACATCCCCAACTTCAATCTCATTGTACTTGTCAATGTTCAATCCACATTCATAATTGTTTTTAACCTCTTTCACGTCATCCTTAAATCTTTTCAAAGACCCTAATTCACCAGTATGTACGACTATACCATCCCTAATGATTCTTATTTTAGAGGACCTCTTAATGATGCCTTCTAGAACATAGCATCCAGCAATGGTTCCAACCTTTGTGATTTCAAAGGTTTCTCTAATTTCAGCAGAACCAATAACCTTCTCCTCAATGTCTGGGGAAAGCATTCCTTCCATTGCTGCTTTAATTTCTTCAATCGCTTTATAAATAATGGAATAAAGTCGAATATCGATCTGCTCATTTTCTGCTAGCTTCCTTCCACCTACAGTAGGTCGAACCTGGAATCCTAATATAATCGCGTCCGAAGCAGAAGCTAGGTTTACATCGGCTTCAGATATCGCACCTACACCTTTGTGAATGATGTTAACTTGAATCTCTGGGGTTGAAAGATTCAATAATGCGTCAGATAAGGCTTCAATAGAACCATCCACATCACCCTTAACAATCAAGTTCAACTCCTTAAAGTCACCAATCGCCAAGCGTCTTCCAATCTCGTCTAAAGTAATATGTTTAGTGGTTCTCAAGCCCTGCTCTCTATAAAGCTGTTCTCTTTTTGTCGCGATGGACTTGGCCTCTTTTTCGTCTAAAATCACATTGAAGTTATCTCCGGCACTCGGAGCACCGTTAATTCCTAAAACAGAAATTGCTTGGGAAGGACCGGCCTCCTTCATAGCAACCCCCTTTTCATCATGCATAGCCCTAACTCTTCCATAATGTCTTCCAACCAAAAGAACATCTCCAATTTTCAAGGTTCCTGCCTGAACCAACATGTTGGTTACATAACCCTTGCCCTTATCAAGAGAAGCTTCAATAACCGTTCCTATGGCGGGTTTATTAGGATTTGCTTTAAGGTCTAAAAGTTCTGCTTCAAGAAGTACTTTCTCTAACAGCTCCTCGATATTTAAGTTTTGTTTCGCTGATATTTCTTGACACTGAAATTTTCCTCCCCAATCTTCAACCAATATGTTCATTGTTGATAATTGCTCGCGGATCTTGTCAGCATTTGAGCCAGGTTTGTCTATTTTATTGATGGCAAATACCATTGGCACATTAGCAGCTTGAGCGTGTGAAATAGCCTCTTTGGTTTGTGGCATTACATCATCATCTGCTGCAACAATAATGATCGCTACATCTGTAACCTGAGCACCCCTCGCACGCATGGCCGTAAAGGCTTCGTGACCTGGAGTATCTAAAAATGTCATTTTTTTACCATCCTTCAAAGACAGCGAATAAGCCCCAATATGCTGGGTAATACCCCCGGCTTCTCCATCAATAACATTTGCGTTTCGAATTCGGTCAAGCAAGGATGTTTTACCATGATCAACATGTCCCATCACAGTAATAATGGGTGGTCGATCTATTAAATCTTCTTCAAGGTCTTCCACCACTGGGATGGACTCTTGGACCTCAGCGCTAACAAATTGTGTTTCATACCCAAACTCCTCGGCAACAATTTGAATGGTTTCTGCATCGAGTCGCTGATTGATTGATGCAAAAATACCTAGTGACATACAAACAGAAATAACCTGAGTAGGTTGAATACTCATCATTGAAGCCAACTCCGATACTGTAACAAATTCAGTAAGCTTCAAAATTTTTTCTTCCAACTCCGCCATTTCCATTTCCTCCTGGCGTCGCTGAGCAACACTCTCTCTTTTTTGGCGTCTGTTTTTCGATGCTTTTGACTTTCCTCCTTTATTCGATAGGCGAGCTAAAGTTTCCTTAATCTCCTTTTGAATATCTTGTTCAGAAATTTCAGGCTTTTCGGCTTTTTGATTTTTAAATTTATTTCCTCCTCCTTTATTTCCTGCAGGTGGAACCTCTACCTTTTTAATTCTCTTTCGCTTTCTTTTATTTAAATTTTCCGGTCTTGAACTACCAGCTGGCGTTTTTGGTTTCTCAACGGGTAAATCAATCTTACCTAAAACTGTAGGTCCTGATATTTTTTTTCGCTCGATTTTAATAGTTTCAACGTCTGGTTCTTTTTCAGCTGGGTTATCTTCCACTACTTTTGTTGCGTCAGAAGACTTTTCTTCAAGCTTTTGATCAGGTTCAGACTTGGGCTTTTTTTTCAAAGCATCTAAATCAATCTTACCAACAACTTTTAAGTCCTTTTCGGGGGCTACTTTCGTTTTTGGGTCTTTTACCTCTTCAGATTCTGATTTAACAGGTTCAGGATCTACTTTAGTCGGTTCTGGCTCTTTGGTGTCTTTAATCGATAAAGACTCCCGCTTTTCTCTGTTCGACAGAAAAACCTTCGATTTTTCCTTAAGGTCTTGGTCAGCAGCAAACTCACTGCAAAGCAATTCGTACTGCTCTGGAGTCAATTTCGTATTTGGACTTTTATCAATCTCAATGTCCTTCGATCCTAAAAATTCAACAAGGTTCTCTAGACCCACATTGAGTTCTCCAGCTGCTTTTCCTAATCTTATTGGTCTACCTGCCATAATTTAATTAACGAATTTAATTATGTTTATCAAATTTATTCAAATTCTGCGTTCAAAATACGAAATACTTCTTCAATCGTTTCTTTTTCCAAGTCCGTGCGCTGAGTAAGGTCTTCAATGCTAATTTCAAGAACCGATTTTGCCGTATCGCAGCCGATGGCTTTCAATTCGTCAATAATCCACCCATCAATTTCATCAGCAAACTCTTCTAAGTCCACATCCTCTATATCTACTTCTCCGTCACGATAAACATCAATTTCGTATCCACTAAGCTTACCTGCAAGTTTAATGTTGTTTCCTCCACGACCTATGGCCAGTGATACCTGATCTGGTTTTAGGTAAACCTTAACCCTGTTTTCCTCTTCTATAATGTCCATTGAAGTTACCTTAGCCGGAGACAATGACCTTTGAATTAACAGTTGGTTATTTGTAGTGTAATTAATGACATCAATATTTTCATTTCGAAGCTCTCTCACAATTCCATGAATTCGAGAACCCTTCATCCCTACACAGGCGCCAACAGGATCTATACGGTCATCATAGGACTCAACAGCCACCTTAGCTCTTTCTCCTGGCTCTCTCACAATTTTCTTAATGGTAATAAGTCCATCAAACACTTCTGGGACTTCCAGCTCAAATAGCCGTTCTAAAAATTCAGGTGCAGTTCTTGACAAAATAATTACTGGTGTACTATTTCTCATATCCACCTTAGCTACGACAGCACGAACCGATTCACCTTTTTTAAAGAAATCGGAAGGGATTTGTTCGGACTTAGGCAATATCAGCTCATTGCTATCATCATCCATTACAAGAATCTCTTTCTTCCAAACCTGATAAACCTCTCCGGTAACAATTTCGCCCACGCGCTCTTTATATTTTTTGTAGAGATGGTCTTTTTCAAGTTCTAATATTCTGGAAATCAAGTTTTGTCTTAGAGACAATACATTACGTCTTCCAAAATCAGCAAAACGAAATTCCTCCGTAAGCTCCTCGCCTATCTCAAAATCAGGTTCAACCTTTATCGCGTCGGAATACGCTATTTCCGTATTTGGATCTTCAACCTCACCATCATCAACAATCTCTTTATTTAAAAAGATTTGGACATCACCTTTATCAATGTTTACAATGATATCTATATGTTCGTCGGTATTAAACTTTCTCTTAAACATGGCACGAAACACATCTTCTAAAATGTGCTGCATGGTCTGTTTGTCAATATTCTTAAGTTCTTTAAATTCTGTAAACGAATCAACTAATTCAATACTATTCATAAATTATTATTTAAACGATACTACTATTTTTGTTTCTTTAATTTCATCGAAGCTGAAATGAAACTCCTCATCAATAACTTCTTTCTTTTTTCTTCCTTGAATCCTTCTTTTTTCGGAACGAATCAATTTTATTTCTTTTTCTGTCACACCATCAAGTCGACCTTCAATCTTACCAGACTCATTCAACTTTACCTGCACGGTTCTTCCAATGTTCTTTTTATACTGATTGATATGCCGAAAAGGTTTATCTAAACCAGCAGAGGATACATGTAATTCAAAATCTTCTTGCTCCCGATCCAAATTATGCTCAATGTTCCTTGATATCGAAACACATTCCTCAACAGAAACAGAACCATCAATTTTATCAATTTCAACACGAATTACATTTTTCGCAGAAATCGCCAATTCAACAAGGTAAAGATCAGTATTTAGATCCTGAAACCTTTCTTCAATTAATGCTATTACTCGCTCTTTCGAAACCATGATTTTTGTACAATAAAAGAGGGGACTTTCGTCCCCTCTTTCTTTTAACATATGTATTAATGGTTACAAAGATATACAAAATATCAAATTAAAAAAGGAAATTAGCCTTACATTTATAGTATGCTAGTTGAAATTGGTGACAAAATCATATCTACAGATCTCTTCTCAGAAGAGTTTGTCTGTGACCTGAACAAATGTAAAGGGGCGTGTTGTGTGAAGGGTAATGGTGGTGCTCCTCTGAAGGAAAAGGAAGTACATATGATCCAAAGAGACCTAAAGAAAATAAAACCTTACATGAGTAATAAAGGGATTCAAACGGTAGACGAAGATGGTATTTATTATTTGGATGAAGATGATGCTCCCGCCACCACACTTGTTGATAAAAAGGAATGTTCATTTGTTTACTTTGACGAAACGAAAACCGCCAAATGCTCCATAGAACATGCCTATAAAAAAGGAGCTATTGAATTCAATAAACCAGAGTCCTGCCACCTTTATCCTATTCGAACAAAAGATTTTTCCGAATTCACAGCCATTAATTATGAAATATGGGACATCTGTTCTGCTGCCTGTAAATTAGGAAGTTCATTGAAAGTTCCGGTTTATAAGTTTTTAAAAGAACCTATTACGCGCGTTTTCGGCGAGTCGTTCTATAAAGAATTGACTAAAATAGATTTAGAGATTAAAAAAAACAAATAGGGATTTTTATCCGTGTTCTTCTTCTCCTTTTGCTAAAGGAACCGTTTGAGGAATAAAGTCTTCTTCTGCCCCTGGCTTTGAATAATCGTAGGGCCACCTGTGCACAGTTGGGAGTTCTCCAGGCCAATTTCCATGAACATGTTCCACAGGTGTAGTCCACTCTAATGTGGTTGATCTCCATGGGTTTTGAGGCGCTTTTGGACCCCTGTAAATACTGTAGAAGAAATTGAATAAGAACAACAATTGAGCAACAGCAGCAAAAATCGCAAAAGAGGTAACAATAACATTCAAGTCCATCATAATATCATAAGTGTTGGCATCGAAATCTTGATAAACCGAATAATCGTAATAACGTCTTGGTGCTCCGGCCAAACCGACAAAATGCATTGGGAAAAATACCCCGTATGCTCCAATAATGGTCAGCCAAAAATGGACATAGCCCAGTCGAGTGTTCATCATACGTCCATACATTTTAGGAAACCAGTGATACACTCCAGCAAACATGCCAAAAACTGCTGACATTCCCATTACGATATGAAAGTGAGCCACTACAAAATAGGTGTCGTGTATCGCAATATCCAAAGCGGAATCTGCAAGGATGATTCCTGTAACTCCACCAGTGATAAAAGTAGAAACCAATCCAATGGCAAACAGCATTGCTGGAGTCAGTACCA
>CAJWCX010000010.1 GCA_913031405.1 uncultured Flavobacteriales bacterium
GGCCTCAGATTTAATTGTTTCAGTTAAGGAAGGGTTCTCTAAAACAAATACTGCATACTCCTTACTCTGTTGATAATTCTCTAAGAAAAATGCACTTCTCATAATACCGAGTCTCGCTGCATTTATTGAGGCTGGTGTGCTACCCAATTGTTCCAAAACTTGATAATACTCTAGTGCTCGGGAATAACTTTTCAAATGATAGTAATAATAAGAAACTCTTGACGCAGCGTATTCTTTATATCTTCCTGAGGGTGATTTTATCACGCTCTCAAAACGAGGAATAGCACTCAGTGTATCATTCAATTGTAAATAGGAGTCACCCAAATAATAATAAGCATCACCAATGTGTTTTCCCGATTGCATAAAATTATCCACATAAACGCTAAACTTTTCTACTGCTTGCTCATAGTTGGTATCCAGGTATGCCTGAAGTGCAGGCCCGTAAAACAAGTTTTCTTTTTCGTCATCAGAATAATCAATACAAGAATAGCGTTCTACGACATCCGCGGCCTTGGTGGGTTTGTTTTGTGCTGTATAGATATCTAATAATCCCTTCGCCGCAACCTCACAAACATCTGTTTCATTTTCATGCTCTGTTAGAATTTTTAAATATGCCGTTTCTGCTTTGACATATTCCCACTTTTTCAAATAGGAATTGGCCACTCCAATTTGAGCCTCAATCACAAACGGAGAGTTGGGGTAATCCAAAAGAAAACGCTCATAGTAGGATAAGGCATCATCATCTTTTCCAATAGAGGAGTATGTTTTGGCCAACTCATAGGTGGCATTCATCACATATTTGGAATTTGAATAGTCAATCAATATGGTATTCAAATACTTGATTTTATCTTCTGTTTTTCCACTATAACCACAAGTTTTTGCCATATAGTACAGTGCTTTATCATTCAATAATGAATTATATGACAACGCCTTTTCATAAAACTCAAGAGCCAATGTGTTTTCTTTTTCTACATAAAACAAATCTGCCACCCTAAAGCAAGCGTCAACAAGCTTTCTTTCATCTTTCGGGTTAGATTGGATAAAAATCCGGAAATTTTCAGACGCCCTGTTCAGCTCATCACGCTCCTTGTATGCATAGGCCATATTGTAATACGCATCTATTTTTTGAGGAATCGAATTTGACGCCGGGGAAGAAATAAAATCTCTGTAAAAGCTTATGGATTCTCTGTATTTTTTCATTCTATAATATGCGTCAGCAATCCAATATTTAGAAAGGGCCGCAAGCTGAGGATCAATTTGATATTTAGAAACAGCCGTAAATGCCTTGATGCTCGAGTTGAATTTTCTTTTTAATAAAAGTTCAACACCATGATTAAAGGACAAGGTCTGATAAACACGCTTTAAACGAACATCTAGATGCGGTAACTTATCGAGAGATTCGATTGCTTTTTTATAGTTACTTGTTGATGAATATACATTAATGAGGTATTGATATACGTCGTCTTTTCGAGATGAATTCGGATACCTTTCCAAGTAGTTTTCAAAGGCACGTACAGACTCATCATATGGATTAATGTCTATTTCGAATGATATTACTGCAAAATTATAGAGAGCATCTTCTTTGATCTTTGGAATGGATGACATTTCTGAAGCACTTTCAAAGGCACTTCTTGCCGGTAACAGTTTATCACCAAATAGGTAACTCTCGGCTATTTGATACATAGATATTTGACCCAAACTATCATCCACGCGAGCCACCTGATCCAAAAAATAAATCGCATTATCGTACTCCTTCAAGCTAAAATAGGAGAAGCCGAGCTCATAAGAATCCTCCCGACTGATCTTGGACTTTCGCGCATATTTCATTAAATAATCAACGGCCTCTTGATATTGACCCTTTTTGTAATACGCATGACCAATGATGTGATTGACATCCGCTTCGTGATTGACTAATTTACACGCCAACACTTTTGGCGCATAGGAAATAACCTTGTCATAGTTTTCTTGTCCATGATAAATTTGAACCACATAATAAGGAACAATACCACAATAGTTGACGTTTTTTTCTAAATCTAAAAATTGTTCAAGTGCCAATTGATAAGAACCTCTTTCGTAACAAAGGTGAGCAAAAAAGTACTTGCTTGGCGCAGCGTATTGTGACTTACCACTAATATTTTCTCTAAAAGTCTTGATGGCCAATTCCCTGTTCTCATTTTGAAGCGCACAATATCCCAGCTTAAAATGATATTCCTCACGGAAGCTAGAATCTAAATCAGAAGCACTGATTTTTTCAAACCAAAGCTGAGCCTCATCATAAGTCTCGTCGTGAAAAAAATACCTTCCTATTTTAAAGCTAATGAGATTTCGGTGAATGTTCTCAGGATACAACTTATTGTATTCCATAAGCAATGGAATGGCATCACTGTTATAAAGTTCTAATGCTGATAAACCCTCATAATACAATGCCTTTTGATATAGTGGGTCATTAGGGTTGATACAAGAATTTACAAAATCCCTAAATTCCTTTTTTGCAGCACCATATTGAAGGTGGGAATAAAGCTCTTCAGCTTTAAAATAAGACTCATATATACTATTATGCTTTTCAGTTCTCTGAGAAAAAGCAGAGATTGACGTTATTAAAACACCGATGAAGAATAGATAAAGACATTTATTGCGCACCTGACAAATTTAAACGGTCAAACAAAAGGTGCCATTTAAAGCAACAAAAGTTTTAAACCTAATGATGTTAAGATAAAAACAGGAATCGTCTCTATTTAGAGCTAGGATTCTGCAAATTTGTATAAATACATAATACTCATGTCACAAGTTGTTACCCTCAAAAAAGCACAAATTTATCAGAAAGGCACAAAAGTTCTTGCTGATGTTGATTTCGAAATTGAGGAGTCTCAATTCGTTTATTTGATTGGAAAGACGGGTAGTGGCAAAAGTAGTTTGCTAAAGACCATTTATGGAGAACTTAAACTCACTGAAGGACTCGGAAAAGTCGACACGTATGATTTGATTGAACTAAAATCAAAGCAAATCCCCTATTTGAGGCGGAGCATAGGAATTGTTTTTCAAGATTTTCAATTGCTCATGGATCGTAATGTATTACGGAATTTATACTTTGTATTAGAGGCAACCGGATGGAAAAAGAAGCAAGAAATCCACGACAGGTCAATGGAATGCCTCAAACTAGTTGGCATGGAAGATTTTGGCTCTAAAATGCCTCATGAACTTTCCGGAGGAGAACAGCAAAGAGTTTCAATTGGACGAGCTCTTCTCAATAAACCAAGATTGATTCTCGCTGATGAACCGACAGGAAACCTTGACCCTGAAACATCTGAGGAAATCATGCGATTGTTGATCGCGATTGCAAAAGAGGAAAATACAGCTATATTAATGGCTACTCACGACATGCATATTGTAAATAAGTTTCCTGGTAAAATAGTTACCGTAAAGGATGGCAGAGTTCTTAATACTCCAGCTCACCAGATATAGATGTTGAAAGAAGTTCTTTGATCTCGGATTTGTCCTTATAGTTTCCTAAAAGAAACATCAACTTGGTCATTGCAGCCTCAGTTGTCATGTCTCGTCCACTGACAACACCTACGTGATTAAAAAACGCACTTGTCCTATAAGCTCCTTGTTTCACTTCGCCAGAAATACACTGCGTCACATTTAGAATGATTCCTCCCGAATCAATAAATGTAGAAATTAAGACTTGCATTTTTTCAATGGTTGGCGCATTACCTGAGCCATAGGTTTCAATGACGATAGCCTCCACTCTTTTCACATCAAAAATCTCGGCATACATCTCAATATCAAAACCTGGGTATAATTTGATTAATGCCACTTTAGTAGAAATTCCTTTTAAAAAAGAAGGGTTTTCATTTTTAGATCTCAATAAGGATTTCCAACGGTATTTAATGTTGACTCCTGCTGTAGCAATTTCGGGATAGTTAGGAGACTGGAAAGCTTCAAATTGATTTGAACTCACCTTTGAGCTGCGATTTCCTCGGTACAAAGAATACTCGAAATAAACCGCCACTTCCTGAACAATCGATTCACCATTTGAATCTTTTTCTGCAGCAATTTCTATGGCTGTAATCAGATTCTCTTTACCATCCGTCCGAATGACGCCAATGGGTAGCTGAGACCCCGTAAAAATAATAGGTTTATTGAGATCCTGAATCATAAAACTAAGAGCCGATGCCGCATAAGACATGGTATCCGTGCCGTGCAAAACTACAAAGCCATCAAAATACTTATACTCCTTCTCGATGACATTAGAGATTTCTATCCAATCTTTTGGTCCCATTTCAGATGAATCCATAGGATCACTAAAGCTCAAAGTAGTTATATCAACCTGAAGCCTTTTCAATTCAGGAATATATTCATAAACACTGTTAAAATCCACACTTCCAAGATGACCTGATTCTGGATCTCTAATCATTCCAATCGTTCCTCCCGTATACAATACTAAAACCTTACTCATAATCTCAATGTTTTATATTAAAAAGCAACTTTGCATTCTGTGACGTCTTATCAATAATGTGACCCTCTGAACATTCATAGATCTCCGCTAATTTCCCAACAACATATTTTACATAAGAACTTTCATTTCTCTTTCCTCTGAATGGTCTCGGTGAAAGATAAGGCGCATCCGTTTCAATAATAACATGACTTAAATCAATACCCTTTAGAATAGAGGGTAGCTCCGATTTTTTATAGGTCACTGTTCCTCCAATGCCTAATTTAAAACCTCCATAGGACAAAATATGAGAGGCATCTTCTTGATTTCCCGAAAAACAATGAAACACACCAGTTAAACGATCATCGTTTTCCTCGTCCAAAACATTCAAAAGTTCGCAGTAAGATTCTCTAGCATGAATGACTATTGGTAAACAAAGCTCCTTTGCCCATTTCACCTGCATGCGGAAAGCTTTTATTTGCTGTTCCAAAAAGGTTTTGTCCCAATAAAGATCAATGCCTATTTCTCCAACGGCGATATACTCATTTTTTGATTCAAAAAGTTCTTTTTTTACTTGTTGAAGCAAAAGCTCAAAAGAACCGTCTACACCACATGGATGAAGGCCCATCATCGGCAAACACTTTTCATACTTCGCAGAAACCTCCAACATCGGTCCCATCGATTCTAGATCAATGTTAGGCATCAAAATATACTCTAAGCCTTCTGAAAAGGCACGCTCAATAACCTCATCTCTATCATCGTCAAATTTTGAACTGTAAATATGTGCATGCGTATCAATCATCTCCTAAAATAAAGAAAGGCTGAGACCCAGCTGAAATGGATACAAGCGAACGCTTTGTTCGGATGGAAATAGCTTCATTGGATGAAATATCCCGATCAATGACCAATTGCGAATACCACATCTGAAATATACAGAGGTGAAAAACCACCTCATATCCTTAAGTTTCTGATTGTAGAATTTTTCCTGACCATTTTCCCAAAATTTTGTTTTTGAAAATAAGAACGGTTGAATGCCTAATCTAGAACCAATTATGAACTTAAAATGTTTCCAACCCAAAGATTTAAAGCGTAACTCTAAAGGAACATAAAACTGATGTATGGTCATCTTTGAAAAAATCAAGCTGTCCTGTTCTCCCAAAGATTGGGCAGAAACAATTTGATCTTGATTATTAATAAAAACAGGGTCTAAAGTGTGATTCAAATAAGAATACCCAAGACCAATGCCAATGGTAGTTCTTGGAGCGGAATGAAATTGAATGTCTTTGTTCATACTAAAATGATATCCTATCGAATTCCATTTATTCTGAAACGATCTAAGGTCGCCAATCCAGTCGTTGTAGGTCACGTCAATAATACATCGATCATATTTTCTATAGTCCGCATCCTGAAGTGGACCCTTACCGTTCACAAACCAGAGTAAACCAGGCCTATTTCTTGAAACCAGGTTGGGGTCCTTTTGAGCGTAAAAAGTCAACGGAATAACAAAGAAAAGAATCAATTGCTTCATTTTATGTTTCTAATAGATTTTTCCCAATTCCAAGCATCTCTGACGGCATCACGAGTATCATTTTTAGAAGTCCAACCCAATAAAGATTTTGCATAATTCACGTTCGCAAATATTTCAATCACATCACCTGGTCTTTCAGGACCAAAAGAAAACTTTAGATCAATCTTATTTTCGTCTTTAAAAGTGTTCACCAATTCAAGTACACTGGTTCCCGTTCCCGTTCCGATATTTACTGTTTCACGACAGCCCTTTTGTTGTAGTAATAAATAATCTATGGCTTTTACATGTGCCTCCGCAAGGTCAACTACGTGTATATAGTCCCGGACACAAGTCCCATCAATAGTTGGATAATTGTTTCCAAAAATCACCAGTTCTTTATGAATTCCTGCTGCCGTTTGAGTAATAAAGGGCACGAGATTATTGGGTTTTCCAATGGGTAGTTCTCCGATGAGACCTGATGGGTGCGCTCCAATGGGATTGAAATATCTTAGATTCATCAATCTAAGCTCTTTTTGTGCAAGAAAAGCATCACGAATGATTTGTTCTCCCAACCACTTCGTATAGCCATACGGAGAAGTAGGTATAGACCTTGGGGTTTGTTCGTTAACCTCTTTTAGCCCTTGAGGCTCGCCATAAACGGTACAAGAGGACGAAAATACAAAGGGTATATTCCCCATTTCGCAAATGGGTTTCAATATAGAAAGCAAACCGGAAATGTTATTTGAATAATACTTTAAAGGTTTCTCAACAGATTCTCCAACTGCTTTATAAGCCGCAAAATGAATAACTCCAGACAACTTATGGTTTTGAAATATTTCGTTGACCAAATCCTCATCACAAACATCTCCCAAAATGACCTCGGGTGCCTTTCCTGTAATTTGTTTAATTCTTCCAATCACAGACACTTCTGAATTTCGGTAATCATCTAAAATGAGAGGTTCGTAACCAGAACGAAACAACTCCACAACAGTATGAGAACCGATATAACCCGCCCCACCTGTTACCAAGACCTTCTTTACCATGTTTCAAAGGTAGAGAAATTCAGTTATTTTTATGGTGTGAAAGAAAATGAATTTGATTTTAAATCAAGGCTTCCTCAAAAGGTATCAAGACTCATATTGATTCGATTGATTATGTACACCTTAATCGTAATAGGTGTTTTAATCTTTCTTTACAAAAACTATTTTTAATACTTCATAAAATGATAAACCTTCTTTTATACCTCGCTTTTTTTTGTGGCGCATCCTCTGATTTAACGGTAAATATATCTGGAATAGAGTCTATAAAAGGTTCAGTTTATATTGCTGTTTTTACGGACAGGGATAGCTTTCCTGTTTTTGGAAAACAATGGCGCGGCGAAAGTATTTCCGTGACAGAAAAGTCGATGTCCTATACCTTCAAAAATATTCTGCATGGCACCTATGCAATTGCTGTTTTTCACGATGAAAACGATAATGGGGTCATGGATAAAAACGCACTGGGTATACCTCTTGAACCCTATGGGTTTTCACAGAATGCACGTGCGAGATTTAGTGCACCTCCCTTTAAAGACGCTCAGTTCGAATTGAAAGGAAAAAAATCAATTCATATTTCCATCCATTAAATTTATTTGAACTACAGTTCAATACACTTTTTAAAAACTATTTCGTATTTCAATCTACGCGCAAGTACGTATTTCACTCAAATAAAGCTTGGTAAGTTGAGAATTTTTACGAGTCGAATTACATTTGTTTATCAAAAACAAAGAAATGTTGAGAATTTTGATTGGCTTATTCCTGGTGGTGATTTTCAGTTCTTGTGGAAAACAAGAGGTTATAAATAAGGATTGTCATTGCGGAACAATCATCAATGATGGAATAATCTACGAACAAGGGAAGAACCAGTATTGGTTCGATGTTGAAAACTCATGCTCAGGAAAAATAAAAAGAATCAATTCCTCTCCTGAAATCTGGAGTGAAACCTACAACGGTGACCTACTTTGTATAGAGGATAAACAGAAATGGTGATTGATTATTCAAATTCAATCAAGACCTCTCCTTTATCGACAACTTGCTCTTCTGAGATGAAGATTTCTTTTACAACTCCTTCCCCATCCGATTTAAGAATATTTTCCATTTTCATGGCTTCCAAGGATAAAAGAGAATCTCCAATATTGATTTCATCTCCCACCTTGACCATGATTTTTAGAACCCTTCCCGGCATCGGTGAGGTAAGCTCTTTGAGCTTTTTTACTTTAGGTTTATCCAAGCCTAATTCGGCGATCAGCTCAAGAAGCGCATACTTTCTTTTGACTTCAAAGACTCGGTGATTGATTTTTAATTTGAGGGTATGATTCTCGAGGTTTTGTTCCATCACCTCACCGTTAAAAGTCCTTCCATTGAAATGAATGAAAAAATATTTTCGATCAATCCATTCCAGTTTTGCATTCCCCCTAGGGGTTTTTTCTTCTCCGTCAATTAAAAAAGTTGCATTATCCGCCATAGTTACAAATTTATCATTTCTCAGTCTACTTTAGAAAGACTGTATTTTATGTCATTTTCACTTTCAATGGTATCCGTATAAAAGTCTTTATCAAGGTTTGTAAAGACAATATCATTGGCCAAAACCTCATCTGAAATGTATTTCTGATTTTTCTTAATCGCCTTGATGATGATTTCCGAAGAATCAATACAAACTGTTATGCGATCCGTTACATCAAATCCTTTTTCTTTTCTTGAATTTTGAAGACGATTGACTACCTCACGGGCAATTCCTTCGGATTTAAGACCCTCTGATATTGAAATATCCAGAGCTACCGTTAAGCCTTCTTCATTTGAAATAAGCCAACCTGGTATGTCTTTGGTGTTAATTACAAAGTCTTCTAATTCCAATTCGATTTCTTCGCCGTTGACTTCTCCCTTCCAGGCCCCATTAGACTCTAATGATGAGATGTCTTCAGCCGTCCATCCAGAAATCAGTCCAGCGATCGATTTCATGTACTTTCCGTATTTAGGTCCGATGGTTTTAAAATTCGGCTTGATGCTTTTGACTAAAATATCATTGTCTTTTTTAATGATTTCAAGCTCTTTTACGTTGACCTCAGATAGAATCAAATCTCTCACATGGTTCAAGTGAACCTCAGTATCTTCATGAAGTATTGGAACCATGATTTTTTGCAGGGGCTGTCGGACCCGAATGCGTTCTTTTTTTCTCAAGCCCAAAACTAAGGAACAAACACGCTGAGCCAAATCCATTTGGGATTCCAATGTGTTTTGAATCACATTAGACGCTGCTTTCGGAAAATCTGCGAGATGAACAGAGGCCAAATTAGATCTTTTCGAACCCTTATTCAGATCTAAATAAAGTCTGTCCATAAAAAAAGGAGCTATTGGCGAAGCAATCAATGAAATAGTCTCTAAACAAGTATAAAGAGTTTGATACGCTGCTGTTTTATCGTTAGGATCGTCGTTTTTCCAAAAACGTCTTCGGCATAACCGAACATACCAATTCGATAACTGTTCGCTTACAAATTCTTGTATCGCTCTACCCGCTCTTGTGGGCTCATAAGAGGAATAGCTCTCATCCACCTGTTGTACTAAAGAATTAAGTTTAGAAAGCACCCATCGGTCGATTTCGGGACGTTCTTGAAGTGGGATTTCTTTTTGCGAATAATCAAATCCATCTACATTGGCATACAATGAAAAGAAGGAATAGGTATTGTATAAAGTGCCAAAAAACTTGCGCTGAACTTCAACGATACCATCAAGATCAAACTTCAGGTTATCCCAAGGCTGAGCATTCGTAATCATGTACCATCTTGTGGCATCAGGACCGTATTTTTTTAAGGTTTCAAAAGGGTCAACACCATTGCCTAAACGTTTTGACATTTTCTGACCATTCTTATCCAAAACCAAACCATTTGAGACTACATTTTTATAGGCTACTTTTCCAAAAACCATAGAAGATATAGCGTGTAAGGTGTAAAACCATCCCCTAGTCTGATCAACTCCTTCTGCAATAAAATCTGCTGGATAAGCTAAATTGTTGTCTATTTTCTCTTTATTTTCAAAAGGATAATGCCATTGGGCGTAAGGCATCGACCCTGAATCAAACCAAACGTCCATTAAATCTGCCTCTCGATACATGGGCTTCCCCGAATCCGAGACCAAAACCATGTCGTCCACCATATGCTTGTGTATATCAACTTGATCGTAATTGTCATCACTCATATCTCCTGGTATGAAATCGGCAAGTGCATTTACTGACATCAACCTGGCTTCTACAGCCAACTGACATTCCTTCTTTAGTTCTTCCAAAGAAGATATACATTTTTGCTCTGTACCGTCCTCTGTTATCCAAATGGGAATAGGAATCCCCCAATATCTAGAACGAGAAAGGTTCCAGTCATTGGCATTTTCCAACCACTTTCCAAAACGTCCCGATCCGGTAGATTTTGGCTTCCAATTGATGGTGTTGTTCAATGCGACCATATTTTCCTTGTGCTCGGTCACACGAATGAACCAAGAATCCAACGGGTAGTATAAAATAGGTTTGTCCGTTCTCCAACAATGCGGATAGCTATGTTCATATTTCTCAACCTTAAAAGCCTTATTATCTTCTTTAAGCTTGACGGCAATCAATACGTCTACAGATTTTTCAGGAACCTCATTTGGAGCATAATATTCATTTTTTACATACATTCCCGCGAAATCAGAAACTTCTTTTATGAATTTTCCTTGTAAATCAACCAAGGGAACTAAATTGTTTTCATCATCTTTTACTAGCATGGGCGGAACCCCTGCATCCTTAGCCACCTTGGCATCATCTGCACCAAAAGTTGGGGCTGTATGTACAATTCCTGTTCCGTCCTCTGTAGTAACAAAATCTCCCGGAATAACACGAAAGGCTTCTTCAGGATGTTCATCGGGAAGGCAGTAATCCAGCAATTGCTCGTATCGAATTCCCACTAAATCTTTTCCAGTACATGAATCACCAATGAAATAAGGAATCTTTTTATCGCCAGGGTTATAGCTGGCCAATTCATCAAGGCCGTCAACAGCAAAAAAACCTTTTGAAAACTGATAATTCACCAAGGATTTTGCAAGAACTACATTCGTCTTTTTGTGGGTATACTGATTAAACGTGGTCACACAAACATATTCTATTTTTTCACCCACCGTGAGTGCCGTATTAGAAGGCAAGGTCCAAGGCGTTGTCGTCCATGCCAATAAAAACAAATCTCCCTCAACCGCAAAAGGTCCTTTTGAAGACTCGATTACCTTAAATTGTGCAACAGCGGAGGTGTCTTTTACATCTCTGTAGCATCCTGGCTGATTGATCTCGTGTGAGGACAGACCTGTTCCCGCCTTGGGAGAATAGGGTTGTATTGTATACCCTTTATAAAGTAAATTCTTTTTATACAATTCTGAAATGAGCCACCATACCGATTCCATGTATTTTGCTTGATAAGTAACGTAAGGTGATTCCATATCCACCCAATAGCCCATTTTTTTGGTAAGATCATTCCACACATCGGTATATTTCATCACCGCTTTTTTACAAGCCGAATTGTACTCGTCTACTGTGATTTTTTTTCCAATATCCTCTTTTGTTATTCCCAATTCTTTTTCAACCCCTAGCTCAACAGGCAATCCATGCGTGTCCCATCCAGCTTTTCTTTTGACATGAAATCCCTTCAAGGTTTTGAAGCGACAAAAAATGTCCTTTATCGATCGGGCCATCACATGATGAATACCCGGCATACCATTAGCGGAAGGGGGCCCTTCAAAGAAAACAAAAGGCTTCGACCCTTCACGGGTGGTCATGGACTGCTCAAAAATGGACTGACGCTCCCAGGATTCCTGAATTTGGATTGAGATTTCAGGAAGGTTTAAACCTTTGTATTCAGGATACTTTTCATTCATTGTAAAATCGTTAAAGAAGGGTGTAAAATTAGAAAGATTAAAGGAATTTTTATAATCCTCTCTTCCTTAATTCATCCAATAAAAAAAAGGGCGCCTCACGCCCTCATTGTTTTTCTTGTTTTAACCCTTAAAAAGGAAATTGCTATTACAACTTCTTAGCTGCCTTTTTCGCTACTTTCTTTAGTCTTTTTGCCAGATCGGATACAAGTTTTTCCGAAGCGCTTTCACACAAAGGAAGAAGCTTTTCTGGTTTCATAATTGGAATTCCGGCAACAATGGCTACGTTTTTCTTTGATGTTCCATATTCGTTAATAGTAAAAACACGCTTACCCTCCGCATTCCACAGCTTAATTCGAACAAAAGCTCGAACTCCAGCAGTAAATGGAATCGCCTTTTTTACAAAATCATACCCCATTGAAACAAACATTATTCCATCGGCATCATTAAACATGTTTACCATCTGCATTTGGTTGCTCTTTTCTCCTTTAAATAATGACTCAACAAGGGGCTTGTATCCTTCTGGAGTCAAATAACGTTGAAACAACTTACCTCGGTCAGCGTCCTTATCTTCATTAAAACGACCTTCATAAGCCATGTATTCTTTTCGTTTGATAACTTCTTCTTCGGGCATTAAATCAAAGGGGAAACTCTTGGCATATTCCTCGGTAAACGTTGAATAAAAATTGTCAAGAACAGGCTGCAAATTAAAATTTGGATCTTCTGATAAAGAAGCAATAGCGGCGATTAGTCCAGGTGCACCACCCAAATCTTCAAAACCGATGTGCTTTGACACCCAAAAACTGGTCAAGGCTACTTTTTTTTGTGCAACTGCCTCCGAATTCACAAATATCGTTGCTACAAAGACAAATAGTATTAATTTTTTCATAATGGTTTTTTTAATTTTAAGAAACTAAATATACACAATTGAAAACAATTTGTAAATGTCCTGTTTGAAACATTTAACTATTCCTGATTCATGAAAACGAACATCTCCTCGGTAAAAAAAAAGAACAAAATCTTAACGCCATCCCTGACTAGTATCTTCTACATCTATTCAATATTTACTTTGTCATTTGGTTTTTCACAGTCGAATTTAAACCTCAAGACACTTGACATTAGTTCCTTTGGAAAAGAATTTAAGTGGGGTGCGGCATGTGCCGCGTATCAAGTTGAAGGAGCATGGGATATCGACGGAAAAGG
>CAJWCX010000011.1 GCA_913031405.1 uncultured Flavobacteriales bacterium
TTTACTGTTGTGTCATTTTTAAACACCCCAAACTCAGATTTAAGCATCTCTTTGATTTGTTTTTTCTCTTGCTCACGGTACTCCTTCGCTTTTTGTTTTTGTTTTTCTCGATCCCACTCCAATACAGGGTCATATATATCACCCGTCATTTTTAAAAACATGGATAATCCTGTCCCGTCATCGATAACCACACCGAACTCACTATCCCTATCGTTTTTAAGAAGGTCTCTAAACCTAAAGTCAAACCTGTAATCCACCTGATTTGAAAAGGTATGCGTACCCGAAACGTTCATGTTCAAGGCTGAAGAGGAGATGCTCATGCTGGGAATACGTACCATTTCATTTTTAATAGTGATTTGGTTTTTCAAGGTACTAAACGAGATGTTCTGAAGCCTCTTTTCTAATAAGCTCATGTTCTTTTTGCCCAAGACTAATTTAGCCGGACTATCCTTAACGCTTTCTGCAATATCTGTCATTATCGATGCGTTTTTCAATTCACCCTGTTGAATTTCTATATCCATCTTGCTATCGATTGAAGGATAGTGAATGCCTGTCCCTAAATTAAATTCTGCATTAAGGCGCATATTCAGGCTGGCCCTTCCAGATATGTTTTCAGATAAAATAACGTCCTGATAAAAGTTGTTCCATTCCTTAAATGCCCTCTTAACGTCAACCCCATATGAAGAAAGCTGAGTTCTAAGCTCAAATTTTTCAGGGGTGGTTTCCTCAATGCCCAAACTTCCTCTAACTCGAGACCCTGAATTTTCAAGACTCAAATTAGAAAAATGGACACGTCGGTTTTTAATATTCATCTCTCCTTTTATTTTTTCATATCGGTGTCCGCTATATTCGATTGTTCCAACCGAAATAGAAACGTTCCCGTTAAGATTATCTGGCAGAGCATAAATCTCTCCATCCGCTATTTTTTCCTCTTTTGTGGTAGACCCAAGGTCTTCGAGCAGTATTTGGTCTCCTTTAACATCTATATTTACAGAAAGGTCCCCCGAGTTGTATAAATAATTAAAAACGTTAGAAAAAGACCCTTTCAGCTGAAGGTCCGAATTATCGACCCGTAATGAGAAATCCTGAACCCTAACCTCTCGGGTTGTAAATTTTAAATGCCCACTCACTTCTTTAAATTCTCTCTTATCGTTTTCTAGTTTAAAATTGCTGCTTTTAATAGCTACATCCCCACTACAACGATTCAACTGAAGGTCTTTATTGTCTCTTTTAACGGCCTCAAAATCACAAAACACCTGAAGCATTCCGTTGATCTGATCAAATTCAGGCAATTGAAAAATTCGATGTGCTGATTTTAAATTAATCGTTCCCTTTGCAAAGCCCACAAATTTTGGGTTTTCAAAGTCAAGAACAGATAGGTGACCCGAAAAGGGACCTGTTTCAGACTCAAAGCTTACTGCCTTTAACAAAAGTTCCTCAACCGTGGAATCCTTTTTAATGTAGTGACCCCGCATTTGAATATCATCAAAGGTAAGGTTCTCCAAAGGCTCTGTTATTTTTCCGTCTTCAATTGAAAAGCTACACGCTATATCTACAGGGTCTGTGGCGCCAGTTCCTCCTTCAAGAAGGAGGTCAAAGTCTAATACCCCGCTTCCCGAGAGGTTTTTTAGGTGGTTGTCTCGATCTATTGAGAATTTCTCTACCACATCTGTAAGCTGAATCGATTTCGAGGTAATATGAAAACGAAGACTGTCTTGATCAAGACAACCGTCAATATTAAATGGAAGACCTCCTATTTGAATTTGAGCCATTGGAAGATTAGTCACCAAGTTTTTTTGATCGACATTAACCTTTAAATCGAATTCAATCTCCTGATTTTTGATTAGTGTGACCCCCGAACTCTGGGCACTGCTTAGTAAGATTTCTCCACTGGTAAGCATTTCAAACTCTTCCGTTGATAATTCACCTGTTAAGTTAACCTTATTGAACAATGTACGGTACTCTTGGTGAGTGACTTCATTAAGGTAGCTCACCGTCATAGACTTTAAGGTCACGGACTGAAGCTCGAGCTTAAATTCTGAATCGGCATTGTCCTCATAGCTCTTGATAATATTATAGTTATCTGATCCCGTTGAGTCCACATACAAGTGAAGCTCACCACCGGAAACATTGATTTGTTTTAAGTTGTAGTCTCCCGAAACAAGGTCAAAGGGGTTGAATCTTAAATTAAACTTTTTACTTTTTAGAAGGCTTCTATTTGTATTCTGGCTCGGAATTTTAACATCGAGTAAGTCAACTGAAATATTTGGAAAGCTGGACCAAAAAGCAAGTTCAACATCTCTAACCTCCATAGGAACTTCAAGGTTTTTGTTGATCTCGGTGATCGTTCTCTCGATGATTTTGTCTTTGAATGCAAAAATTAAAACAGAAATAAGCAAGAAAAGGCCTGATAGGATTCCAAAAGTCCATTTTGCAATTTTAATTACCCGGTTTTTCATTTCTTTTCTAAAGTACATTGATAATGAAGTCCTTTTTCGATGTTTTCTTTGATTTATCAACTCAATGATGTGAGTTCGTAACATTATTGTTGTCTTTACGGTATTTTTTATAAATGGACTGTATTTGAATCCTGTACATTATCTTTGCACCCATAAAGCATTTACAATGAGCCTTCAGGAATTATCAGAACAAGAACTTTTTAGAAGGGAATCCCTTAAAAAGCTTAGAAAGCTTGGTATTGAACCCTTCCCCGCTCAACTATACCCGGTTGATGCCCTGTCCAAAGAAATAAAGGATAATTACAGTGAGGGAAAGGCCGTTTGTCTTGCTGGACGAATCATGGGAAAGCGCATTATGGGTAAGGCCTCTTTTGCAGAAATGCAAGACTCCTCGGGGAGAATACAGCTCTACTTCAATCGAGATGAAATCTGCCCCGGAGAAGACAAAACGATATACAATGAGGTCTTTAAAAAATTACTTGATTTGGGTGACTTTATCGGGATTAACGGAACCGTTTTTAAAACACAGGTGGGTGAAATTTCTGTAAATGTTAAAACCTTGACGGTTTTAAGCAAGGCAATCAAGCCTCTTCCGCTTCCCAAAACGGATTCAGAAGGAGTTATTCACGATGCTTTCACCGATCCAGAATCTCGTTACCGTCAGCGTTATGTAGATCTTGTGGTAAACCCAAACGTCAAAGAAACTTTTATAAAAAGATCTAAAATCATTTCTTCTATGAGGAATTTTCTCAATTCAAAAGAATACCTCGAAGTTGAGACCCCTATACTGCAATCCATACCTGGGGGTGCTGCAGCAAGACCTTTTGTCACGCATCATAATGCCCTTGACATTCCATTATACCTGCGAATTGCAAATGAGCTGTATCTCAAAAGACTAATTGTTGGTGGTTTTGACGGGGTATATGAATTTGCCAAAGACTTCAGAAATGAAGGAATGGATAGGACACACAACCCTGAGTTTACACAGATGGAGATTTATGTAGCTTACAAAGACTACATCTGGATGATGGAGTTTGTAGAAGAAATGTTGGAAACCATTTGTATGGATGTTCTTGGAACAACTGATGTGCAGATTGGAGAAAATGCCGTCAGCTTTAAACGGCCGTTTAAAAGAATTTCCATGATAGACTCCATAAAAGAACATACGGGAATTGACATTACCCCCATGAACGAAATAGAGCTTCGTGCAACCTGTGAAAAACTGGGTGTTGAAACCGACGAAAGCATGGGTAAAGGAAAGCTTATTGACGAAATATTTGGGGAGAAGTGTGAAGGTAATTACATTCAGCCTACATTTATTACAGACTACCCTGTTGAAATGTCTCCATTATGCAAAAAACATCGAGACAACCCAGAGCTGACAGAAAGATTTGAGCTGATGGTGAATGGAAAGGAATTGGCCAATGCGTATTCAGAATTGAATGACCCTATTGATCAAAAAGAACGATTCGAAGAGCAGGTTCGCCTTTCCGAAAAAGGAGATGACGAAGCCATGTTTATCGACATGGATTTTGTTCGTTCTCTTGAATACGGTATGCCACCCACTTCAGGTATGGGAATTGGAATTGACCGTCTCTGTATGTTTCTCACTAATAACTCATCAATTCAGGAGGTCCTGTTCTTTCCGCAAATGAGACCTGAGGTAAAAACAGTAAAGCTCGAGCTAACGGAGAATGAAAAAGCCATTCACGAGGAACTTAAAAAAGTTAATAAATGCGAGCTTCAAGAGCTTCGATCTTTACTTGAAATGAGTAATAAAGCTTGGGACAAAGGAATGAAAGGCTTGGCTAAAAAAAGTGTTCTAAAGGTTTCTAAAGAATCAGATGTCCTTTACGTAGAGCTTCTCTAATTTAAATTTGTCATTGCTATACTTTTTCTTCCGCTCTTTTTAACTCATAAAATTTGTGCATGCAAAAAATATGAGGAAAACTAATGCAAGACAGGAATACAAAAAATATAGAAATATTGGCTTCTATACTGCTGCCGAACTCCAGAAACGCAATCGCAAACAACACAAAAGCACCTATATTAAAAGGCAAAGACATTTTGAATAAGGTCCAATCGTTTTTTCCCAATGCCTTCTTTAGATGACCCCAGCCCATGTGACTGTGATGAAAAATGAAATACACGCCAAAAGCAATAACAAGAGGAATCCATTGGGCTAAATAAAGAAACAACACTAGACCCAACCAGCTTCTTGTTTTATGATAAAATGATAAAAAACCTGCACTCAATAGGGACAGACCAAATATAAATTCGTTAGGCAAACTCGCGCTCCATCCCTGCACCTTAAGTAATCCTAAAATCTGATTTAGCTCCACAATGTGAGAAGAAAACAGTGCGATAAAAAACAAAATACCCCAGATAAAACCTGTTAGCCTTGAATTGATTCCCCATTCCTCAATGTCGGTTTCTCCAAAATGCCAAGCTGAATACAAAAGAAATGAAACCAAAGCAACGGTCGGAGATGCCAACCAAAGAAGATAGACAATACCCATTAGTCCTAAATATTTTACTACAAAAGAAAAAGTTATTCTTTTTGATTTTGACAATGACTCCGTCATATGGTCCATAGCCCCATGAGGAATACCCACCAAAAAAAGGCCCGCCAAAAGAACTCCGTATGAGACATAAATAGCTGCAGAATTTGAAAACAAACTGATGAGCGCAAAAAGCACTAGTGGTGTAAAAAGCATAATCTGTGACTTTGCTTTTTTCCAGCTCAAAACCAAGGTGGCTTTCAAGAAAATTCCGATTGGTAGCTTCGCGAACATCTTAAGGTCTTCCCATAAACTCGTTTTTTCATCTAAAAACCGCAGTACATAGGCAGTAGATCTTGCTTGAAATAACCTGCGGAAAATGGGCCTTCCTTTACTAGGCCATAAGGCCAATATGAGAATCAACAGTTGGTCGTAAAAACGAAACCTATAAGGGGCCTTTTGAGATTTCTTTTTAGCTGAAATGGATTGCGCATGGGCAAACATGTTTTTAAAAGCGTATCCCGTACTTGGTTTGACCTTACTAGCACGAGTTCCTATAGACATCACATTTTTTTGATGCAGTGGTGTAGGCAGGTCCATAAACATGGGGATGACTCCCTTTTCAATTTCATTAATTTCAAAATCTCCAAATTGTTTCGAAATATATTCCTCAATAATTTCACTTGCTGGATCAATCGTGATCTTTTCAGATCCAAATCGGGTCAATTCAAAAAGAGCTTCATTTTGAGAAAACGGAAGAATGTACATGAACTGAGTATGTCCCTGCTGAGGTACATTAAAGTCCATTAAAGTTAATGAGCCTTTGTCTATGCTGTTTTCTTTTAGACGTACCTTGAGGCCCACAAAAGATTGATATATGTTTTGATCTTTGGGTAGGTTATCGGGTATTTCTGGAGGGCGTGCATCATAAATTTGATGACCTTCATACTTCACGTTTCTAACAGTAATACTCGTTACTTCGCCACCTTCTAAAGAGGTAACTTTTTCATGTATAAAATCAGCCCCCAATGTTTCAAGAATACTTTTAGCCGAATCATACAATTTAATGCTGCTAATATGATGGTAACGCAAACCTTCAATTTCTTCTGGCTGATTTTTATCTATGGCAATTCTTGACCAAACAGCTGAGGATAGTGATCCAAAGCGCTGAACGATTTCATCTTTTTCTGAAGCCCAAAAACAAAAAGTTTTATCATTTGTCTTTTTTTCAGAAGGATCCACGACCAAAACCTTCTTTCCTTTAAGTAGCCCATGAAAGGACATTTCTTGCACAAGTATGCAGGTACTTGCACCAAGGCCGCAAAAGATTATGTCATAAGTATTATTTACAGAAACTGCACCTTTCATCTACAGCATAACACACGAAACCCATGTTTTGTTTGATTTTTGTGTTGCAGAGTGGTGTTTACTTAATGATCAACTTTTGTGATCCGCACTTAGTCTCTGTGCCCAAACCCATATGATACAACTCCAAAACATAGGTGCCGGATGAAAACGGCATGGTTAGCTGAGCATAGCTTTGGTCAAAATTTACGATCTCTTTTATTATTGCTCCCTTTTCATTTAATAAACGAATTTGAAGAGGACTAGCCAGGTCAGAAGGCAAACGAAGCGTTATTTGTTCTCCCTTGGATAATGGATTTGGATAGACTAAGGGCTCGTTTGGTTGGATAACCAAATCGAATAAAGAATGGTCAAACTCAAAAAGATACAACCCAGAAATACGATCTGAAACCAAAACGCGCTCATTGGAAAGCCTTGCATTGATTCCCCAGGCACCCCACATGGAAAAGGAATTGCCGGGTAGGTCGGTATGTGTATCATACGACCCTATTTCTTTTGGAGGATTCGTCCTTAAATCATATATGCGCAGGCCTTTATTGTAATAAGCCACATAGGCCAAGTTTCCGTAGACCTCTATGTTATGAGCCGTTTGATCATAGGGTTCATTTTCAACACCAAACAATTGCTGAACCTGAATCGTATAGTTTTCCGAAACAGCACACCTCTTTATTTTTGTGCCAGGCGTTTCGTCGGCAAAAACATAGGTTTTTCCATCTGCGCTTAAGCTTCCCTGATGGTTGTACCCTTGCTCTTGATAAAATTCAAGGTTGTTGATATATATTGGTGACAATGGATCTGAAAAATCATAGACTCGTATGCCCTGAAAACCACAGCTCAAAATTGCAATCTCATCTCGCACCTCAAGATCGTGAACCTCTGTTAAATCGTCAAATCCACTATAAAGAAGCTGAGGATAAAGAGGGGTCTCCAATGAAAACACCCTCAGCGGAATTAGTGTGCTCTCTGCACCATTTATAATAGGTGTAACGAGGCATAAATACATCAGCTTACGAACAGAGTCAATGTATATATTATGAGCCCTTCCTACTCGTTCGTCTTGTATATCGGCCGCAATCGACAGTTCGTTTGGAAGAGCGGTTAAATCAATAATTTGAAGTGATGCATTTCCTTCGTCCCCAATAGCATATAGATAGTTTCCATAATGCGCGAACTCTCGAGTAATGGCTTGAGAAGAAACATACCTGCCCTTAATACTATCAACAAATCTCAATTGGTTGTCATCTGTGATTTCAAAGACATGAGTTCCTTCTGTGGATCCTATTACCCCATATTCACGGTCCTGATAGTTAAAGGCAAAGCACCCGCTGTAACGCACCTGACTGGTATTCGAAACCAATGAGCTGTCAGACCAATGATCCAATAAAGAAACATTCTTGTTTTGGCCAAAAAGAAAGCCTGGCATGAGAAAAAACCAAATAAAAATCCGCTTCATTGAATGTGTTTTTTACAGAATTCCCACATGACAATCCCGGCGCATACACTCACATTTAAACTGTGTTTTGTTCCAAATTGAGGGATCTCAATGATTCGATCTGCCACATCAATCACCTCCTGAGCAACACCATTCACCTCGTTGCCAAAAACAATCGCCAAAGGCTTAATTTCAAGCTGACCAACTTCTTGAAGAAGTGTGGTTTCACTGGTTTGTTCAATCACACAAATTTCACACCCCTTTTTTTTCAGTTCCCTAACACAATCTAACGTTTGCTTATTGTATTCCCAATCAACTGTATCCGTAGAGCCTAAGGCCGTCTTGTGAATATCCCGATGAGGAGGCACTGCCGTGATGCCGCAAAGAAAAATTTTTTCTATGTTAAACGCATCACCCGTTCTGAAAAAAGATCCGATATTGTTAAGGGAACGAATATCATCCAAAACCACAACAATGGGAAACTTCTTTTGCGCTCGAAATTCAGCTTCGGTTTTTCTATTCAGCTCCCAGAGCTTTAGTTTTTTATTCATTCTTCAAAATATCTATTTCTATGCTTTGATTTCAAAGGGATGCGATTAACTTTATACAAATTTTAGAAAATCATTTCACTTGGCGAAATCCACAAAAACTAAAGGAGCATCTGAAACTCCTTTAATGAAGCAATATAATCAAATCAAGGCAAAGCATCCAAAAGCCTTGCTGCTTTTTCGTGTGGGTGATTTTTACGAAACCTTTGGTCAGGATGCTGTGAAAGCATCTCAAATTCTCGGTATTATTTTAACCAAAAGGAAAAATGGTTCTGCTTCGCACGTAGAGCTAGCTGGTTTCCCACATCATTCTATTAACACCTACCTTCCAAAGCTTGTTCGCGCCGGTGAGCGCGTGGCAATTTGTGACCAATTGGAAGATCCTAAAATGACCAAAAAGATCGTTAAAAGAGGGGTTACTGAGCTAGTGACACCAGGAGTTTCTTTTAATGATGAGGTGCTGAACCAAAAAGAAAACAACTTTTTGTGCGCGGTTCAGATTGGCAAAAAAGAATACGGTATTTCACTTCTTGATGTTTCAACAGGTGAACTTCTTGTGGCACAAGGGGGAACAGAATACCTCAATAAGCTGATCTCCAACTTTAATCCAAGCGAAATCTTATTTCAGAAAAACAAAAGGAGTGTTTTTGAGGAGAGCTTTGGCTCGGATCACTACACCTACAGACTAGATGATTGGGTCTTTACCTCTGATTTTGCAGAAGAAATTTTAAACAAGCATTTTGGCACCAAATCTCTAAAAGGATTTGGCGTATCGGGCCTTTCAGAAGCGGTAATTGCCGCTGGTGCAATCTTTCATTATCTCGGAGAAAGTGAGCATAAAAAACTCGACCACATTACTGGAATTTCAAGGATCGAAGAAGATAAATACGTGTGGCTCGATCGATTCACCATCAAAAATTTGGAACTCGTTTCTTCTGTAAACGAACAGGCCAAAACCCTTTCAGATATTCTGGATGAAACACAGACCGCCATGGGCAGTCGAATGCTTCGCCGTTGGATCATGCTCCCCCTAAAAAATAAGAAACCAATCGAAGCCCGACTGGAAGTGGTTGGTTTTTTAAAGGAAGGCAAAAAATTGGGATTCGAACTTTCACAAAGGCTGAAAAATATTGGTGATTTGGAACGATTAATCTCTAAAGTAGCCGTGGGCAGGGTCAACCCGAAGGAGGTTGCACATTTAAAAAAGACCTTGCTTGAAATCCCTCCGCTAAAAGCCTTATTAGATCTTAAAAACAAACCGAAAAGCCTTGAGGATATGCTCCAAAAGCTTAATCCCTGCTCTGGACTGGTTGAGCTCATTAACAAAACTGTATGTGACGAACCCGTCGCACAAATTGGCAAAGGAGAAGTGATAAGAGACGGTTGGAATAGCGAGCTCGATGAGCTTCGTAAAATTGCTTATCACGGAAAAGATTTCCTGGCTCAGCTTCAAGACAGGGAGTCAGAACGAACAGGAATACCAAGCTTAAAAATTGCATTTAACAATGTATTTGGTTATTACATCGAGGTCCGCAACACACATAAAGACAAAGTGCCTGAAGAGTGGATCCGAAAACAAACACTCGTCAATGCGGAACGCTATATCACAGAGGAGTTAAAGGTGTATGAGCAGAAAATATTGGGCGCAGAAGAAAAAATACTATCTCTTGAGCTCCGGTTGTTTCAAGAGCTTGTTTTGGAAATGGCCAACGACATCAATCCCATTCAAATGAATGCGCAAGTATTGGGTCGATTGGACTGCCTGTTTTCTTTTTCGGTCGTTGCTAATAAGTATAATTATTGCCAGCCAGAAATCAATGAGGGGCTATCCTTAAACATTGAAAAAGGAAGGCACCCCGTTATTGAACAAGCACTTCCTGTCGGCGAGAATTACATTTCAAACGACATTCATCTCAACGACCAAAACCAACAAATCATGATGATTACTGGTCCAAATATGAGTGGTAAAAGCGCCCTGATCAGACAAACGGCTCTCATCGTTATTATGGCTCAAATGGGCTGCTTTGTTCCCGCACAAAAAGCACAAATAGGAATCGTTGATAAGGTCTTTACCCGGGTCGGTGCCTCAGACAATATTTCATCTGGAGAATCCACCTTTATGGTTGAAATGAATGAAACTGCGAGCATCCTCAACAACATTTCTCCAAGAAGTTTAATCCTTTTGGACGAAATTGGTCGAGGCACAAGCACGTATGATGGAATATCCATTGCTTGGGCCATTGCAGAGTACCTTCATGAAAACAGAAAAGCAAAATGCAAGACTCTATTTGCCACGCACTACCATGAGCTGAACGAGATGACGCACAAATTTGAGCGCATTAAAAACTTTAATGTTTCGGTAAAAGAGGTGGGGAAAAAAATACTGTTCATTCGTAAGCTGGTTGAAGGCGGAAGCGAGCATTCATTCGGAATACATGTGGCCAAGATGGCTGGAATGCCGCCACAGGTCATAAAGCGATCTGAACAAATCCTGAATGATCTAGAAGCCATGCATTCTGGGGTGGGCGGAAAGAAAAATAAAGACGAAATTAAATCTACCCTGAATGACTCGATGCAGCTGAGCTTTTTTCAGCTTAACGACCCAGTTTTAGAGCAGATTCATGAAGAGCTTAAGAATGTAGACATCAACGCATTGACTCCCGTAGATGCCTTGTTAAAGCTCAATGAAATTAAAAAACTAATCGGTAATTAATATGGAAGTTTCTTTAGGAAAAATGCGCTGGTTGCTCTTTTTGTTGGGGTTCGTAAGAATTCCGATGATTGCGTATGTCAGACCCAAACTGTTGTCGATTGACGAAAATTCAGTTCGTGTGCGCATTCGACTTCGTCGAAAAACAAAAAACCACCTCAACTCTATGTATTTTGGAGCGCTCGCTGTTGGGGCGGATATTGCAGGGGGCATTCAGGTGTTCTATTTTTCAAAAGTAATGGGTAAAAAAGTGTCCTTTGCTTTTAAAAGTATGAATGCTCAGTTTCTCAAAAGAGCCGAGAGCGATGTCGTTTTTGAGAGTCATGAGGGGCATAAAATCAAATCAGCAATGGAGAAAAGTCTCAGTGAAGGCTCTCGGATTAACGACAGTATCATGGTGGAAGCAAAAAATAGCTCCGGAGAGCTCGTGGCTAATTTTGAAATGATCATTTCTGTTCGCGTTTCATAGGGTTTTGTATTGTCCGTTTTGAGTTCAGCTGCCATAAAAATGATTATCTTTACCAAAAAAATTAAGACTATGTATCCTCCACAGTTAGTACAGCCAATGAAAGAAGATTTGACTTCTGTTGGTTTTAAAGAATTACTTTCCTCTGACGAGGTTGATCAAGCCATTCAAAACAACTCAGGAACCATGCTTGTTGTTGTCAATTCTGTTTGTGGTTGTGCTGCCGGAAACATGAGGCCGGGTGTTAAATTATCCATTCAATCCGAAACAGTTCCGGATAGTCTAACTACTGTTTTTGCGGGTGTAGACTCCGATGCTGTTGCACAAGCGAGAAAATACTTTTTGCCATACCCTCCTTCCTCTCCATCAATTGCTCTATTTAAAGAAGGTAAACTTGTTCACTTTTTGGAGCGACATCACATTGAAGGTGGAAGCGCACAAATGATCGCCGAAAATTTGTCTGCGGCATACAAGCAGTTTTGTTAAACGCCTCTTTCTTTTATTTAAAAACCTGTGATACCTGCAGGCGTATTCTTAAGGAATTGAACTTGCCCAACGAGGTTGTTTTGCGCGAAATCAAATCTGCACCCATTACGCCTAAAGAGCTGGAAGACATGAAAGCTCATTTTTCATCTTACGAACAGCTCTTTAATAAACGTGCCGTGAAGTTTAGATCGATTGACTCCTCTTCTTTTGAGGACAATGATTATAAAAGGTTGCTATTAAGTGATTATACCTTTTTAAAGCGACCGGTTTTGTTATTATCTGATAAGGCATTCGCAGGGAATTCCAAAGAATCCATTCAACAGATGAA
>CAJWCX010000012.1 GCA_913031405.1 uncultured Flavobacteriales bacterium
AAAATCATGATAATGGATGCAAAAAACTGACCCAAACCCGTTTGAGGGGAAATATCTCCATAACCAACTGTTGTAAGCGTAACAATAGCCCAATAGATACTTCTTGGAATACTTGTAAAACCATCCTTTGGATCTTCAATAAGATAAATAATGGTTCCCATAATCGTAGCTATCGCCAATACAGCCAACAAAAAAACAACAATACGCTGACGACTTGCTTTAAGTGCTCTTTTTAAAGAATTGGCCTCTTTTACATACCGAATCAGCTTTAATATTCTAAAGACTCTAAGAAGGCGGATGGTTCGGATTGTCTGAATAGATGCAATGCTCTCAGAAAAAAAGAAAAGACCAAAATAAGAAGGTAAAAAAGAGACCAAATCAACCACCCCGTAAAAACTGAAAATATATTTCAATGGCCTTTGAACACTAATAATTCTAAGTAGGTATTCAATCGTAAAAAAGCATGTAATCGTCCATTCAAAAGGCACCAATATGTGATGGTATTTATCATGGTAATAGGCGACACTTTCCAGCATGACCGCTGCAACGCTTAAAATAATTAAAACCAATAAAACCAAATCGAAAAGCTTTCCCCAAAAAGTATCGGCCTCGAATATGATTTCGTGAATTTTACGTCTTACATTTTTGATTGTCATACGTGAAAGTAAAAACAATTCTTTGTTTTTCAAGCAATTGTTTCTGCTTTCTACAGATCGAAACAAGCTATTCCGCCAATTTACAGCTCATATAAATTGCTATTGAAATAAACTTGCTTTTCCATTTTAAAGACTAAAATAGAGTGAGTTCGATTTCAGAATATAATTAATAGCAGTCTTTCAGCAGTTGTCCATTATCTTGAAAATAACTCAGAGACTTATTCAACTCCTTTTTTGTGATTTTATCTAATATTTCCATTACGGAATTTTGCATATCCATTGAGCCACAAATCATAAAAACACTACCGGAATCAAATGCTAAGGAGACATCTTTCTGCTTTTGTGCGAGTATATCCTGAACATATTGTTTATTTCCAGTTCTTGATAAAGCCAATTCATATGACTCCATGAATCCATTGTCTATTGCTTTTTGAGCAAAAGGTTGATATAAATCAAATGATGATTCGCTTCTACCACCCCAAATCAACCTTAATTTTGTGGTTTTATTTTCTTCCATCATTCCAAGAAACGGGGCAACCCCAGTACCATTCCCGATCATCCAAACGGATGGTGCGTCGTGAACAAAATGAAATGTTTTATTCTCTTCAATTGAGGCTTTAACGACATCTCCCTCTTTCAAACCACACATGTATGAAGAGCACAAACCTCTTTCATGTTTCTTGACACTTAGAAGAATATCACCGTCAATCCTCGCTATGGAATATAATCTGGGGTTATCCTCGGTCTCGGTGAGGACACTGAGGAGATCTCCGGACTGAAATTTTAACTCACTTTTTGGTCTTAATTTAATCAGGTGTGTATTATCAGAACTAATTTCTTGATTTGATTCGATTTTAAATTCTTCAATATTACCTGACTTTTTAGTGGAATTTTTTACTTCAATTTCCACATCGGTATCGTTCGTCCGATTCCAAAGGGAAAGCCAACCACGGAAATCAGATTGAGACTGATTATTCACCTTAACTAGTGGCAATAGACGTTCAAAGTCAGGGCTAGACTCTAGCCACGAGTCTATATCGACACCAAATTGACAAAAATCTTGAAACGAAGTAGATCCAAATGCCACTACCGAAAACTTCAGAGGGTTTATTGGTTGCGTATCGTAAAAAAGATCTTCAAAATCAGTAGCATTAGCAGGAGGCCCACCTGCGCCATAGGTTGAAGTGAAAATAATTAGGTGAGTGGCCTTATTATATGTAGTATAATTATCCAACTCGTCCAAAAATACTTTTTTCCCCTCCTTGATTAGGCTTTTGAAAAAGCTTTTAGCCATGATTTCAGCACCACCGGTTTGCGAACCATAAAGAAATATATACTCAGCCTCATCTTTAGACCATGTTTTTATAGAATTTCTGGTTGATTCTTTTTTCTTTCCAAATAGTCTTCCAAGCATAATATTTAATGTATTTATAACTTAAAAATGAATCATTTATTCACTTGCAAAAATAGCGAAAAATCAATGTTCGTTTTTCGTTTTATGAAACAATTTATATGGCTATATGTTTCGGACATCTTGAATAAAAAGTAATCTAATGCCACCCTTAAACAGTTCTATATTACAAATCATTTACGTGAGTTGATTTTTAAAGAAATTTGAATCTCTCAAAAATCATCTATCCAACAGCATTTCATTACATTTATGGAAAATGAAATACCATACAGATGCAAAAGGAAAATATTGTTAAACTTCAAGAACTGTTAGAACATGACAATCAGGATACACGACAACAGCTAAGAGAACTGTTCAAAGATCACCTTTTTACACCTCGATATAATGTATCTCTAGATGAAGAAAGAGATCTTGCACTTAGGCGTCTGCAAAAAATTTGTGACCATCAGCTGATTTCGGTTTTGGACTTTAAAACCAATCCCTATAGGATTTTTTCTGTTCATGAGGCTGTAGGTATGATGGATGGCTCAACAGCCACTAAAATGACCGTACAATTCAATTTGTTTGGAGGTACGATTCTTAAATTGGGAACACAAAAACACCACGATCTATTATTGAAAGACATCGACAATCTAACGGCTATAGGTTGTTTTGGATTGACCGAGCTCGGCTGTGGGAACAATGCAGTTGAAATGCAAACTACAGCAAGCTACGATTCAAAAACAGAAGAATTCATTGTAAATACTCCAGATGTTCTTGCGCGGAAATACTGGATTACTAATGGTGCTGTACATGCCCATTATGTCGTTGTTTTTGCGCGTCTATTAAATAACGGTGTAGATGAAGGAATCCATGGATTCCTAGTCCCCATTCGCGATACAAATGGTAAAGTACTCCCTGGAGTCAGCGTTTGGGACATGGGCTATAAAATAGGTGTAAATGGTATAGACAATGCAAGTATTGGTTTTGAACATGTTCGAATACCAAGAGCCTATATGCTGGATGCCACATCTAGTCTTTCAAAAGAAGGTTTTTTTAAGAGTCCCATCAAAAGCAAACGTGGTCGTTTTTTGACCTTAGCCGATCAATTGCTGAGTGGTAGACTGTGTATAGCGTCAATGACTTTGGGAAGTACAAAGATATGTTTGGATACGGCTATTCGCTATTCAAACTCCAGACTGGCAGTAGGTCCAAATGGTAAAAGTGACACCCCTATAATGAACTACCAGCTCCAACAACGAGCATTGATTCCTTTGCTGGCCAAAACTTATGCCTACAATATTGCGCTTAACCATACGAAAGATAAATACGCAGCCTTAAACCAGGACCAAACAGACTCTATGCAAGTTTTATTACTCTGCTGTGTTATGAAAACACAAATTTCATGGCATGCAGAAAACACAGCCACAACGAGCAGAGAACGTTGTGGTGGTCAAGGATTCTTAGCTGCAAATAGACTCGGCGAAGGGATCGTTGGGGGTCATGCAGGAATTACGGCAGAGGGGGACAATCGCGTTTTAATGCAAAAAATCGCCAAAGAATTATTAGGCTTGGCCAACAAAAAACAAATTGCGAAACAATCCATCATCAATCAACTTCCCTCGAGTATTAGACGGTCTATTGATGGAACTTTAACAGGAAGCTTATCTGATCATCTTTTTTTATTTCGCTTATTGGAGGCTCGAGAGGCGCATCGACTGACTGAATTGGCGGTTAGACTGAATCAAAACAAAAAGAAAGGAAAATCCCTTTATGATGCCTGGATGTTTAAAGAATCTGATGCCATTCAGGGCCTTGCACAAGCCTATGCTGATAGAATGGTTTTTCAATCCTGCATTGAAAAACTTCAGTCATGTGAGAAAGAATTGCATCCCGTCTTATCTGATCTCATCACATTGACAGCCTTGGATTGGATTGAGAAGGACTTGGGGTGGTTCTTGTCAAAAAAAGTAATCTCAGCAAAAATGGGAAGAAAAGTATCTGAAAATGCGAGAGCCTTTTGTGAAAAATTAGCACCGCATGCCATTGGGTTGATAGACGCATTTGGAATTCCTGAACACATGCGCCATGCTCCTATTGCTGGAGACTGGATCTCCTACAATAAAACCGACAATTTTGGAGAGCTCCTCCCCGAAATGCAAAATAAATCAAAAAGCTAAAAGTTACTAGTTACCCCTCATTTTAGTGAAACGATAGGTTTGACCTTGAGAAGATTCGTTAATTGTCACAAAATAATTACCTGTATGTAAATGTTCAATATTAAGAATAATTGTTTCTTCATAAGAAATAGACTCATAAACGATTCTACCGACTTGGTCTCTAATTGAAATTTGCCATTGAGCATGATCTTTATTGTTTTCAATAAACAGTTGGTTTTGAGCTGGATTTGGATAGATCTCAACTTGTGCTTCTTGGAGGTTAAGTATTGAGCTCATTCCAAAGAAAACAGTATCCGAAATAGAAGAACAACCGTTGTCCGAAGTGATCTCAACTGAATAACTTCCAGTTGTTTCTGGAACATAATATTGGTCAATGGCATCAGGTAGAGGATTTCCTTCCAAATACCACTGATAAGCAAAACCCGAACTAGCCATCAAGGTGTCCTCCCCTTGAACAGTAATTATTGGATTCGGTACACTTAAAACATCTATTTCTGTTTCACTTGAGACACAGGATTTGGAAATACTATATATAAAATGAGAACTTGTTTCACTTGCAACTATAAAGCTAGCACCATGAATATGTGACATATGAACGGGCTCATTGTATTGAGAAGTCAATTGACCCGAAATCTGATGCTCTAAATTGCTACCACAGCCGAAAACGCTATAATCAGATCGACCAAATATACTAGTGTATTTTCCAGCCGATACTTGACTTACTCCTGTTATCTCAATTCTATTAGGAATCAAGGGATTTATTGAACCATTACCCAACTGACCAAAGCTGTTATCGCCACATGAAAACGCCTCTCCATTTCCTCTTAAAAACAAAGAATGATTAGATCCTCCATCTGCCGATACGATGGATGAAAGCTCAATGACTTCAGGAGACAAACGAGTATTCAGGTCTCCCGTTCCCAGCTGGCCTGAACTGTTGTTCCCCCAAACATATACCATCCCTGAAGAATCAATTGCAACACTATGACGATCTCCTGCTGCAACATATGCGATATTAGAAAGTTCAGAAATCAAAACGGGTTCAACTTCATCGGAGGTGGAACCAATTCCTAATTGCCCGAATTCATTCTCTCCAACAGACCATACGGTTCCGTCGTTTTTAAGAATCACGAAATGATTGAGTCCCGCTGCAATTGAATCAACACCTATTAACGTTGGATGAGCAATTGGGTAATTAACTACTGCGACGCTTCCAATACCTAATTCTCCCTCTGAATTCCCCCCCCAAACAAAAACCTCCCCATCAGAAGTAACAGCCATAACACTTGAGCCCGAGGCTGCACAAGACCTAATGTTTTCAAGAGCAGGTGTTTGCAGGGGAATATTGCTACTCGTAAAAGTGCCATTCCCTAATTGCCCTGTATTGTTTTCACCCCATGTAAATACCTGATTCAACTCATTGACTCCCGTCATAAATCCCGAACCTGCGTAAATGGCATTAAAAACATCTAAGTGATTGGCCATTTGCGGTTCAGGTGAATCGAAATTATTTCCACTGCCGTGAATACCTGAAGCATTTTGTCCTATAGACCAGACCTCTCCCTGACCTCCATGTGTTCCTGTGAACGAATAATTTCCTGATAAAGAAGCATATAGCAGGGTGTCATTCGCTCCAGTAATTTCCAATCCATCTAGATACCATTGATTTCCATATGAATAGTTGCTAACGAGTAAAACCGAATCTCCATTACATATAGAAAAAGGACCTTCCGAAGTGATTGAAGGGGTCTCTTGAACATGTATAAGAATATAATCACCATAAGTCTGATAACAACCTGTACTGGTATTGTAAGCAGAAAAACCTAACTGATCAAGATCATTCACCGAAATGTCTTCAAGAACACCAAGTGTATCAAAATTGCTTTGAGGCTCACCATTAATCAAAAACTGGTATTCATCACCTCCATCTGCCGAAATACTTATTAGATCTCCTGTACAAACCATATTTGATGGGGAAATGGAAAGAATCAAGTCCATCTCATTTACAGAAAACAAATAAGATGTGGTGTCAGAAGGGCAATCTGCATTCAACGTTAAAACCTGAATTAAATCTTGATTACCAATCGGGTAAGCCTCATAAACATCAAGTGCACCGCTCTGCATGAGTTGGCCATTTAAAAGAAAATCAAAAGACTCACCTCCAGAAGCAGAAAATACAACGGTGTCTTGAGCACAAATAACATTGTCATTATCAGAGCTAGAACTATTTAAAAAAGGGTAATCGTAAACCGAAAATTGAATCTGATTCGTCAAGATACTCAGACAGCCATTTGACTCTCCAATAACGCTTACCTCGTCTAGATGATTTAAAGTCTCATTGAATGAGGTATTCAAATCAAATCCTCCGAAGGGAGCCCCATTAACATAAAACTGATACATATCTGCACCAAAAGCTTCTAGATTTGTTGATTCATCAATGCAGAGAGTCGTGTCGTCATAATTAAAAAGACTTACTAAAGGTGATTGAAAAACATTATAAGAAATGATGTTCGATGTATCTGTACAGCCCTGTGAGGATGTTCCCAAAACAAATATAGGCTGTGCATTTTCAAGACTATCAATATTGACTGTTGAGCCTGTTATTCCTAATGATTCCCCATCCAAGAAATATTCAAAAACAGGAGCTCCAACAGCTTCGAATTCTACATTATCCCCTGAACAAATAGAAGAAGAAGTAACGGAGCTGGTTAAAATGATATTCGGAGATTCAAAAACAGTAAATGGACCAGTACTGATCGAATCTTTGCAACCTTGACTTGTTATCACTAAAACACTGATTTCATTTCCTTCTTCCAATCCTGAAGTCATCCACTCATTGCTAAACGAAGGCACTCCCTGAGGAGTGGCTTCTATATAGAAAAGATAAGTGCTCCCTCCCGATGCCGTAAATACGACGTTTTGACCCGAACAGATTGAATTGTCGACATCTGAAGAAGACAATCCTGCAACAGGTAATTCATTTACAACTACTGCAATGGTTTCATCATCAGAACAACCAGCACTCGAACCAACCACAGTCAGATTATAATTCCCTGGTGCAAAATTCTCACTGCTGATTTCACTGTTTGGAGAATCTATTCCTTCAGGAATTCCATCGATATAAAATTGATAGGTGTCCGCGCCATTTGCCGTATATACAACCTCGTCACCAGCACAAAAAATATTGTCAACATCTGTACTTTGCATTCCCACATTAGGAACTGGATTCACAATAAAATCAATCTGATTTGATACACTAGCACAGCCCAATAACGAGCCCTCAACCACAATTCCATCTCCATCATTAATGCTTATTGTTGAAAAAGAAGTGTTCGCAGAAATAGGCCCTTGAGGCACACCATCTAGGAAAAACTGATAGCTATCGCCTCCTGAGGAGGTGAAAGAAACGGAATCACCTTGACAAATCTCATTATCCGAATCATCGGTCACAACGGAAATATTTGGAATTACATTTACTGTGACGAGTATCGGGTCACTAAAGTCATCACACCCATTGGCAGAAAACCCTTGAACAATAATGGTATCAACTCCAACCGGAAGGGTTGGGTTGGTTAAGGTGTTGTCGTTACTAAGGGCTTGATAAACACTTCCATTGACCCAAAAAGCATAGTTGGAAGCATTCACTCCCGTAATCGTGATTGGGTCTTGTTCACATAAAATATTATCGACATCATTGCTGAAAAGGTTCACAACAGGGTTAACTAAAACACTAAAGGATTCTTGAGCAGTAATGACACAAGTGTTTGATTCTCCCTGAACTGAAATGATCTCGTTATTCTGCAAGTTTGAAGTCTCAAACGTGCTTACTGTACTAGGTGTGCCCTGTGAAACTCCATCAATGAAGAACTCATATTGATCCGCTCCGGATGCGGTAAATTCAACGGAAGTACCAGCACAAATAGTATTGTCTCCGTCGTCATTATTTGAAAGACTTGTTGAAGGCGCCTGAAGAATCGTTGTCACAATCTCAGGGCTCATTTGAGTACATCCCCCGAGACTGCCTAATGCTGATACCACAGCATTATTGTTCATTCCAGAGCCTAGATAAATATTATTCGTTCCCGGTCCTTGAACAGAATTCCCGTCCAAAAAGAACTCGTAAAATCCGGCTCCAGAAGCCGTAAATATGACCTGTTCATTAGAGCAGATTGTATTGTCAGCATCTGAAGATGAAACCTGAGTATTTGGTGCGGGATTGACAATATAATGAAACGTTTGAGGGGCTTCTTGCGCACAACCAAAATTGGATGACCCTCGCAGGGATACCGTATCATTTGCCGTCAACGAAGAGGTCGTATAACTTGAACTCAAAGAAGGTCCCTGAACACTTAATCCATTAATGAAAAACTCATATTGATCTGCTCCCGAACCAGTAAAGGTCACCTGCTCATTACCACAAATTACATTTCCACCAGAGGACTCTATAAGGGAAACAACCGGTAGTGGATTCACATTAAACGTGATAGAAGATGTATCAGTGCATTCATTATCGTCGACAACGACTACAGAAATAATATCATTATCAATTATACCTGTTGTGTTGTAATATCCTATCGTATCCGATATGGGAGTCACTCCATTTCCATTGCTTAAAAAAGCATATTGATAGGTGAGATCACCTGATGAAGCAGTAAAAGATACATTATCACCAGAACAAATGGATGAGTCTAAATCATCAGAAACAAAAGTATAATCTGGCAGATTATTAACTACAAAAACGTATTGATGCATAGTATCGCTTACACAGCCGTTTTCATAGGCGAGAATACTTACGGTATCCAAATTGGACAATAAACTTGTAACATACATTGTGTCATTTACAGATGCGGTATTTTGTGAAACCCCATTGTAAAAATATTCAAATTGGACACCTGAAATAGGACTTTGTGATTCGAATATCACCTCATCACCTTGGCAAATCGTTGTATCTGATTCAGAGGTTGAAGAATAAAGCGTAGCTTGATTAATATGTATGACCTGAATCGATGTATCCGTACATGAATTGATCTTGTTAGTAGCTACTAATGACACATTGAAATCACCACTGTTCTCAAATACATGCTGATTGGTATCTAAATTATAAATCGCTGTAACTGGGGTCGCTTCAAAATAGATACTATCAATAGACAATTTAAAGTCAACTGAAACATCTGCGCCGAGAATATCATTTGTTGCTTTCCACTTTGGTTGATTGGATTCGGACAGATATGACACATCCGAACCAAAATATATGGTCAATGAATCTGTTGGTAATAAATTGACTGCAGTCACATCAAAAGAAATGGTATCAGATCCTATCTGCAAGGAGGTGGAAGATAAGGTGTCCTCAAAAAAAGTGTGTTCATCAAAAACACCACTTGTTGCTATATTGGCCTCAAAATCAATACCGTTTTTATAAATTTTAATGCGTGGTCGATATTTGTAAGCGGCTTGTAAAGCTGATGTGTCCATATCAACAAGATAAACATCACCTCCAGTTGAATTAATCAAATCCATCCTGTAAGCGATAGAAAAACTATAGTTCATAGATTCGTAACCTTGAGTTGTGAAGGCACTACCAGATGAAGGAGTAAATAAAGATTGACCATCCGTTATTTCAGTCCAAGATAAAATTTGCCCATAACTTGTTGTGTCAATACCTGGTGGTTGAGGAAAGTTTAGCACAGTGGAGGTCGTGGCCTCAATTACACCCGATGAGTTTCCAAGATAAGATTCATCATTGTATTCCCAGCTATAATTTATTAAACCAGAAGTTGTTGAGGTATTAGTGAATAGTGTCGTGTCCCCAAAACAAAATGGTCCATTTGCAATAAAATCAGCAGTAACGGAAGAAGTCGGATCAAATATCCAACCAAGGTCATTGCCCCCATTGTCAATAGAATGGTATAAAGTTAAGGTCTCTCCTGGTAAAGCGTTTATTTGTTGAACTTTTAGGCCTAGTCCTACAAAATCTATTGATGAATTTAATTTGATTAAGCTTGCGGTACTTCCAGTTGATGAAGTGTCCGATGACGCAATCGTTATCATGTCTTTACAGTCCCCTTTTAGAGTCAGGCTGTCAGCAACCGTTTGAGAGGAACCCTCTTTTATGTGAATTGTTGATCCGGCGATGACCTTAAGTTTATTAAAGGTATTATCACCCTCTATGGTTTGAAGATTTGTAAGGGGCTTAAAATTTAATGTGACATCGTTAAAAGCAAGGTTTTCTGTTTTAAGATTGTTTAAAAAATCTAACGTATCCCCAATGTAAAGAAGCGAATTGGATGCGTCAAAAACCAATGAAGTATCTCCAGAAGAATTGAACTCAAGAGATAAATACACGGTGGAATTCGAAATGTCAACAGATCTTAAATCTGAACCACTGAATGGGTTGTTAATGGTTTTTAACGACCCCGTTTTAAGTGCATTTCCCTGTGTAGATAGATTTCCTGTAACTAAGATACAACTTGAACTATCTGACATAAGAATATCTGACGCAAAAATCAATGAATCTGAAGTGTTGTCCATAATGATTTGGAAGGCACAGTCTATGGACGCACTGTCTGCATCAAATACCGATTGCTGCACGAACTGAATCCCACTAAAGTTGACGTTTCTTCTTAAAGATAACATTTTGTTTAGGGTAATATCGCCATATGCATATAGGGTCGAATCGAAAATTAAAACTTGTTCGTCTGCTATACCACTCCAATCCATTGAATAAAAGGAGCCGTCATCATTGATGGTTACTTCTTGATTGGCAAGACTAAAAGAATTTTCATCAAAAACCACAGCATCGTCCTGGCCTGGAACTGTCGAAGCAGAAGCTCCTCCTGAAGAAATTGACCAATGAGAAACATCCGTCCAATCGCCTCCATCTCCGACCCAATAATATGTAGTTCCTGGGGCTTGTGAGAAAACCGTATTCCCATGAAAAACAAGAATGCTTATAAGCAAAAAAGCACCTACCTTAATTGTATTTGAGACTTTTTTATAACGCATCCTTTTGATTTCTCTGTTTAATTGAAAATCTGACTACTCTGTTTTCTGCATGTTCTTCCTCGTTACATGCTGAACAAGATTTTAACGGGGCAGATTCCCCTAAGGCGTTAATCACAATTTGATATTCAGGTACACCCATTAGCATAAGGCTTTCTTTTACCTTTTCTCCCCTTTTTTGACTCAACTTCTGATTGTAATCATCAGTTCCCCGTTCATCAGCATGACAATCTAAGTGAATCTTGAATCCAGAGTCCTCAATAAGTGTAAGCAATATAGAATCCATGACAATAGCTTCAATAGGATCTGATTTGTCAAAATTAAAATGCACAAGCTGGCTGTACTCTAATAATTCATCTTTCGGATCGATATCTATAGTTCTTAGTTCAACTACCTCCGTCGGAATGGAGTCATAAATAATCTGGTAAATATCATCATCACCAGTTCCATTAAATCGATTGGAAGTATATCGAGCAGCCAATATTGTTGAGTCTTTAAAATAATTGAAATCATCCATTGGACCGTTTATAGGTCCCTTTAAATGTGTGATTTTATTTGTTTTAAATGAATAATTGTAAACATCGAGCTTCCCATAACCTATTCTTCCATTCGAAGAAAAACAGAGACTTCCATCTTGCTGAAACAGGGGGAACACTTCATTCCATTTGGAATTAATCAAATCAAAAGCTTGAGGTTGAATCCATTCATCACCTCTTCGTTCTGATATATAAATATCGGCGTGATCAGAGTTTCTCTTTTTCTTACTGAAGGCAAGTTTTGTTCCTAACGAATTGATTGAAACATGAGCACAAGCAGATGAGTCTTCAAAACCCGAATACTTCCATTTTTGAACCTTGTCAATACGGTGGAGATTCACATCATATTCTCCCAGGTAAAGATGGGGAGACATATAACCTTCATTATTACTTATTGGTTCTGAATAAGAAATAAAAACCTCATTCGTATTTGGAACAAAGCACAAGGAATTAATAGAAGTAAGTCGTAAAGAATCGGGAAGAGTTATAGGGTGTGGAATATCAGAATGATTCGGTATTATGCT
>CAJWCX010000013.1 GCA_913031405.1 uncultured Flavobacteriales bacterium
TGAGGGGAGGTGAAGAGTCCAACTTTGTGATTTTGTTCTGTAAGTATCGATGCAATAACGCTACAGACGGATCCCTTTCCATTGGTTCCTGCCACATGAATATATTTCAGCTTTTCAAGGTCAAGGTCAAATAATGAAAGAAGCTTATGCGTATGAGATAGTCCTGGCTTATAGGCTTTTCCTCCTTGCTTTTGAAAAGCAGGGAATTGTTGAAACAGCCAGTCGATATGTTCGGAGTAGTTATCCAGCTTGAATATAAACGCTAAAAAATGCTTTTCGATTGCCTGCTCCCGGTTCTGCTTTATATTTTACATTTTTTTTAATGTACTCAATAACCGATTTGACAACATTTTGATCTGGGTGGCTTGTTGAATTACATGACTTTGCCGAAATGGCCTCTCCTTTTTCACTAATTAGGAGCTCAACACAAACATTTCCACTGTAATCGGTATCATAATCTGGAGGAACTGGTCTGTTGAGTCTTTTGGGGTCTCCAAAATTCTTAGAAGGCGGTCCGGGTTGACTTGCATTTAAATCGTCACCAGGAGTAAATGGTCCTTGATTCGGTGATCCGCCACCTGCTCCACCAAAAGGGTTAGCACTACTCTCATCGGATTGGTTGTCTGTCAACTCTTCACTTGTTGTATTGTTATTTGTATTCGGATTTGGTGGTTTCGGTGTAGGATTTCGAGTCGGCGCTGCGCTGCGACTGGGTTGATTATTGGTTTCAGCTACCACATCTTTGATCTCCATATCTTCGGGAAAAGGATCTGAAACCTCAACTGTTGGTGGATTTTCTGCAAAAGTAAATTCAATAAAGAATAAGGCCACAAGAATTCCAACCATGAAAAGAATAGAACTCGCGTACGCTTTTTTCTTATTATCTAGTGCCATTTCGGTTTTATTTATCAAATGCCAAAACGGGTTGCCATTCTTTTGATTGAGCCAATATCAACACCTGAAATACGGCATCGTAATAGGCTGTTTTTTCACCTGCAATACGCAACTTAGTTTTTCCTGAAGCCTCCACTGCTGACGTAATCTCTGCTTTCATGGTTTCATAATCCAATAAACCTGATAAGGGTTGACCTTCTTGGCTGACTTGGTACAACTTTTGGCTGTCTCCTTCTTCGGGAATTCGATTCAATACAATAACAGTAGGCGTAATACGCTCTGGGTCTGTCTTCGTATTTTCATTGGCTTGCGGCAGGTCCAGAGGTGTCTGGTTATTAGCCATTAAGCTTAATATGATAAAGAAAATGAGCAATAGGAAAACGAGGTCAGTCATACTGGCCATTCCGCCCTCAATCTTGATTTTATTTCGCTGTTTTAAATTCATGATAAGGTCTTTTAAATCTCTTTTTTACTTTCGTAGTTTTTCATTAAGTTAAAGGAGATATTTTCCATTTCAATCGCGATTTTTTCCAATTTCATTACTAGGTGATTATACCCTACATAGGCTACAATTCCAACCACAAGACCAGAAACAGTCGTTGTCATTGCTGTTAATATTCCTCCAGAAATCATTGATATTTCAAGTGACTTTGAGGCTTCTAAAGCCATAAATACTTCGACCATACCAATTGTTGTTCCCAAGAACCCAATCATCGGTGCCACCCCAGAACAGGTAGCTAAAACACCGAGTTTTTCTCCCAATCGAGCGAGCTCAAAATCACCTTGGTTTTTGAGTTGAGACTCCGCTGTTGATTTTTTACTTGCTTGTTTTTTGTATCAATATATTTTGAGATGAGCTTTTTGAAGGGATTCGTTGAATTTTCATATTTGCTAAGCATCATAGAGTCATATTCTTCCTCTATTTTTTTATTGATGTGGCCATAGCTCTTAAGAATACTGTTGTAGTCGAGATACTTCGTCACAAATATATAGACCACATATCCTAATATCAGAAGTAGTATGATATTGATTGATAAACCAACCAGTTCATCCGTATTAACAAAGACCTCCCAAAATGTTTTTGTGGTTTCTTTGGTTTCAGTTGCAAGAAAAAATAAATTATTCATAAGTGTAAAACGTTTAGTTTTAAGTTTGTTACTATAAAATTAAGAAAACTCCGATACCTGCGAAATATCCTACCAAAGCCAGTAGTGATATTCGTTTGAGATACCAGAAGAAGGAAATATTCTCCATCCCCATTGCTACAACCCCTGCAGCAGACCCAATGATGAGCATGGACCCACCTGTTCCAGCGGCATAAGCAATAAAATGCCAAACATTTGCATCCATTGCATCGGGGAACATTCCCATCGAAGCTGCGACTAAGGGAACATTATCAATAATGGCAGAGCCAATACCCAATAGTGATACAAATATCCGTTCGTCCATCATGGCATTGACCTCATTTCCGAAGGTAAAGATCATACCCAGGCTTTCTAGAGCCGCAACCGTCATTAAAATACCCAAGAAAAATAAGATGCTAGGCATTTCAATTTTCGTAAGGGCTTTGAAAGTGGGACCGTGGCCATGAATATCGTTTTCGTTTTTTGATAGGGTAAAATCTCGGTTGGTAATCAATTCGGCGGTCAGCGACATGAGCCCCAAGGACAACATCATACCAATGTATGGAGGTAAGTGTGTTACGGTTTTAAATATGGGCACAAATACGATCAATCCAAGACCTAAACACAACATAAATAGGCTGTTTTTACCTCTTTTCTCCTTGTCCTCCTCTGTATCAATTTCTCCTCGAAATACCGGTAATCTTGTTGCGATTACTGTTGGGATGATCATACAAACAATAGAAGGGATGAGTAGGTTTTTTACTAGTACAACTGCAGTTACTTTATCTTGCATCCATAACATAGTCGTTGTAACATCACCAATCGGTGACCATGCACCACCGGCATTTGCTGAAACAATAATCATACCGGCAAACCACATTCTAAGGTTTTTGTCTGAAATGATTTTTCTTAGAATGGTAATCAAAACAATTGTTGCCGTAAGGTTGTCAATAATTGCAGATAAGATAAAGGCAAGAATACTCACAATCCAAAGCAAGCTAGATTTCTTTCTTGTGGTAATCATTGCTTTAAACGTTTGAAAGCCATTAAAATGATCGATAATTTCGACAATCGTCATGGCTCCAACTAAGAATATTAGGATTTCGCAGGTTTTTCCAAAGTGGTGTAGGAGTGTGTGTTCCATCCATTCCATTTTCCCCATGGATCCATGTTCACCATGTAATGGCAGATTGGCAAAACCTTCTACCAAGCCGTGGCTGCCTGGGTCAAACCATTGCTCGAAGCCATTGATTCCAAAAGCTACTCCTGCCCAAGCCAAAGCCATCATGACAAGTGCTGGAATTAATTTATCAATTTTTAGTGGATGCTCCAAGGTGATTGCGAGATATCCAAAAACAAATACTAAAAAAATAAATATTTCCATAATCTAAATGAGTTGGTTTAAGGCAATTTCAAAGGCCGCTTTAGCAAGACCCGTATTTTCAGGTTTAACTTTGTGCGTTTCTTTCAATGCATTGTAAATGGTTTGACTAGTGTCTTCAAAAATTTCATGATCGTCTAATTTATTCAAGTCATGAGACATGAGATAAGCAAATACCCTAGCCATTCCGCAATTGGCGATAAAATCGGGAATTAAGGAAAGAGATTCATCTGCTTGCTCTGCAATAGAACCGAAAAATATTTCAGGATCTGCAAAAGGAACATTTGCTCCTGAAGAAATGACCTTAACTCCTGCCTTTGTCATGCGCTCCAACTGTTCTTTTGAAATCATTCGGGATCCCGCACATGGAATAAAGACATCGGCCTCAATATCCCAAATACGTTCATTAATAGCCTCGTAGCTTTTAATATTTGAGGCAACAAGTTCGTTTCCGTTCTTGTTAAGGAATAGCTCTCTTACTTCTTCCAATCCATAACCCTCAGAATTGATTAGTCCTCCAACACGGTCTATAATTCCAACAATTTTTGCTCCACTTTGAGCTAAATAATAAGCTCCAGCAGAGCCTACGTTACCCCATCCTTGTACAATGACCTTTTTTCCTTCAAGGTCACCTCCCCAAATATTGTAGTAATGTTTAATCGATTCAGCAACACCAAATCCTGTGATCATATCGGCAACTACATATTTTCTATCTACAGCGGGGGAGTAATTTCGGTCTTCAATAACTTTAATGACTCCTTGTCTTAAACGTCCAATTCTATTTATTTTTTGAGCTTCTTTAGGTTGAAAGTGTCCATTGAAAACGCCTTCTTGTGGATGCCAAACTCCACAATCTTCTGTAATGGGAATGACTTCGTGTATTTCATCCACATTCAGGTCGCCTCCTGTACCATAATAATGTTTGAGTAAAGGAGAAACAGCAGCGTACCATCTTTTCAATACCTCTTGCTTTCTAGGGTCTTTAGGGTCAAAATTGATTCCTGACTTGGCACCACCGATAGGCGGTCCTGCAACGGTAAATTTAATTTCCATGGTTTTGGCCAAAGATTCTACTTCTCGCTTGTCCAATCCAAGTCTCATTCTTGTTCCTCCTCCAGCAGCTCCTCCTCGAAGAGAATTAATCACTACCCATCCCTTGGCATCTGTTTCCGAATCATTCCATTCAAAAACGATTTCTGGTTGCTTATTTTCAAATTTATTTAAAAGCTCTTTCATTAAAATTGTGAATTTTTAAATCAAACAAAAGTAACAATAACAAGATTCAAAAGCTGTTTTTTTTTTAAACTGAGCAAAAAGCTCATAATGAATAGGTCAATTTAATAACCTGGAACATGAAGGACACCCATGGTCAAAGCTCTTTTTGCACCTGTTACCGAAGGGACATTATTGGTTTCTTTTATCAGGTACTTGTATCCAAGATAAGCAAATATAAGCGCTTCTTTAAAGTCAATGATCTCCGCTTCGGCAAGAATTATTTCCCCATCATAAAGGTTTGCCATTAATTCAATTAAGTGACTATTTTTTGCTCCTCCTCCTGTAATTAAAACCGACTTCAATTGATTTCCATTGAGAATATTTGAGATCTGTTCTGCAATATGTACACTTATTGTTTTTAGAATATTTTCGCTTTTATAGTCTTTAGGGATTAACGGGAAGAAGTGGTCATTCAACCATTCTGTTCCCAAGGACTTCGGATGTTTTTGTTGATAAAACCCAAGTGAATTTAATCTTTCTAGGAGAATAGGGTCTAGTGTTCCTTGTCTCGAATGCATTCCGTTGTGATCATATTCAAGTCCAATCTTGTTCGCAAAATGATTCAGCGGCAGATTACCTGGACAAATGTCAAAAGCGATAATAGAATTATTTTGTTGAAAACTGATATTGCAAAACCCTCCAATATTCAAAAAAGCTTCTGCTTTGTCCTTGAACAAATCAAAATCACCTAAGGGTACAAGCGGAGCTCCATGTCCTCCCGAAATAACATCCAAACTTCTAAAGTCATTGATCACATTAATTCCTGTGATATACGCTATTGTGCTTCCACATCCGATTTGTAAGGTAAAACCATTTTCGGGTTGGTGCAATATGGTTTGTCCATGAGAGGCGATGGCAGCAATGTTATTTTTATTGATTTTGTGTTCCTTTATAAATTGATTGACTGCATCTCCAAAAAAAGAACCAATTGTTTTATTGAGTATTTGAAAATCAGGATGATTGAGAGATTCAGCATTTTCAATTTTTGCCTTTAGTGTTTTGGGGTAGGGCACGGTAAGTGAGTGCCTCAATTCAAATGTGCTGTGACCATTAATACAATCAAAATGGACAAGCACAATGTCCAACCCATCTAGGGAGGTCCCACTCATCAAGCCAATGATTTCTTTGTTAAACATAGCGTATTCTTCCAATCACATTATTATTTCCGTAATTTTGCTAAAATTAAATTAAATTTTCGTCCATATGAATTTTGAGTTATCCGAAGAGCACTTGGCAGTGAAAGAGGCTGCAAGAGATTTTGCACAGAATGTTTTAAAACCAGGCGTTATCCAACGTGACAATGATCAGCAATTTCCAAAGGAGGAAATTAAGGAGTTGGCTGAATTGGGTTTCATGGGTATGATGGTTGATCCCAAATATGGTGGGAGCGGGATGGATACCCTCTCTTACGTTTTGGCCATGGAAGAAATTTCTAAGGTAGATGCCTCTACTTCAGTATGCATGTCAGTTAATAATTCCCTTGTTTGTTGGGGAATAGAAAAATTTGGATCGGAAGAACAAAAGCAAAAATATTTGGTACCGCTCGCAACTGGAGAGAAAATAGGGGCATTTTGTCTATCTGAACCTGAAGCAGGTTCTGACGCAACTTCTCAAAAAACTACGGCATTTGATAAGGGTGATCACTATCTCTTAAATGGAACTAAGAATTGGATTACGAATGGATCTTCAGCAAGTGTATACCTTGTAATTGCGCAGACGAATGTTGAATTGGGGCATAAGGGAATCAATGCTTTTATTGTTGAGCGTGGTATGGATGGATTTATAGTTGGCGCAAAGGAAGATAAAATGGGAATCCGAGGAAGTGATACTCATACCCTATTGTTTAACGATGTAAAGGTGCCAAAAGAAAATAGAATTGGAGAGGATGGATTTGGTTTTAAGTTTGCAATGAAAGTGCTCTCTGGAGGAAGAATCGGAATTGCCTCTCAAGCTCTTGGAATTGCTGCAGGAGGTCTTGAGTTGGCCACCGAATACTCGAAAGAGCGAAAGGCTTTTGGTAAGGAGATTCATAAGCATCAGGCGATTGCCTTTAAGCTCGCAGATATGGCGACTGAAATTGAAGCAGCCAGATTATTGGTCTATAAAAGTGCACTAGATAAAGACAGTGGAAAAAATTATGATCAGTCCAGTGCAATGGCGAAACTTTATGCCTCTAAAGTGGCTATGGAGCAGACAGTTGAGGCTGTTCAGATTCATGGAGGATATGGTTTTGTAAAGGAGTATCATGTTGAACGTTTAATGCGTGATGCAAAAATCACTCAGATATATGAGGGAACCTCGGAAGTTCAAAAAATTGTCATTTCTCGAGGGGTGTTGAATACCTGATTTGACTAAGACTGTTTTTTTAGACAATCTAAAGCGAATCCAATGTGATCTAAAGAATTTACAAGGGCATTATAGGTTCCAATGATCACACCATTTATATCGATCACATAGGTCACTCTTCCTGGAATAAGCCCGAATAAATTGCTGGGAACTTCGAAAAGTTTTCTAATGTTGTTTTTTTCATCTGAGAGCAGGTGATAATTCAATTGATATGTGTTGTGGAAGGCCTTATGACTTTTTGCCGAATCACTAGAAATACCAATTACAGCACTATTCAATTTAGAGAACTGATCATAATGATCCCTAAAGGAACAAACTTGTTTAGTGCATCCAGGCGTAAAGTCTTTAGGGTAAAAAAAAACGACTGCATTTTTTTTCCCAATGAGGTCTTTTATTTTAAATAAATCCCCATGCTGGTTTATGGCTTCGAATATAGGACAGTCATCTCCGGTTTTAATCATTTTTTCAAGCCGGTTTTATATCTTTCTAATGCTCGTTCACGAGCCATTTTGTGATTAACAATAGGATCTGGGTAGTTAGATGAATTGATTTCGGGTATCCATTTTTTGATATATTTCATTTCTTTATCAAACTTTTGCTGTTGTGTGATTGGATTGAAAATACGAAAATAAGGTGCAGCATCGCATCCGCTTCCCGAGGCCCATTGCCAACCACCGATATTACTCGCTAGTTCATAGTCCAATAATTTTGAGGCAAAATAGGCCTCACCAAGTCTCCAATCAATCAGTAAATGTTTTGTCAAAAAGCTGGCAACAATCATGCGCACCCTATTGTGCATATATCCAGTTTGATTGAGCTCCCTCATTCCCGCATCAACAATTGGGTAACCTGTTTTTCCATCACACCATTTTTGGAAAAGGTCCATGTCTTTATTCCATTCAATCAGGTCGTATTCTTTTCTGAATGAATTTTTTGCAGAGTGGGGGAAATGATAAATCAGCATTTGATAGAAGTCTCTCCAAATAAGCTCATTCAAATAGGTTGTACTACTTTTTACTGCTTTGTTAACTACAGATCGTATACTAATGGTGCCAAATCTCAAATGAAGACCAATCCGAGAAGTTCCATTTTGAGAAGGAAAATTTCTTCTTTCTTGATACTGTTCTATGGTTTGTCTTGATATTTTTTTAGCTGGAAAAAAGGTATGACTCTCTTCAAACCCTATATCTTTAAGTGATAACATTTTTTGATAACTTGAGGCAGAATAGAGCTTGTCTAGGAGTTTATTGCTATCAAATTGAGGTATATATTTCTGAGCAAATATGGTTTTCCATTTTTTGGAATACGGCGTAAAAACCAAGTAGGGGGTGCCATTGTCTTTTAGCACCTCGTTTTTCTCAAAAACTACATGGTCTTTGGTTCCGATAAAGTCTATATTTTTATTTTTAAGTTTTTCAAATACCGAACGATCTCTTTTTATGGCATAAGGTTCGTAATCTCTATTGGTGAAAACTTTTTTACAAGATAAATCTTCGGCTATTTTGGGAATAAGTTCAGTGGGCTTTCCATGGTATATAAGTAAATCAGACCCGCGACTTTTGTAGAATTCCTTAAGTACCTCAAGTTCCTTATGAATAAAGCTGACTCTGGGGTCATTCTTTTCTAGACGATTTAGGATAGTTTGGTCAAAAATAAAAACCGGGACAACCGATGAGTTTTCCGATAACGCCTTGAAAAGTCCTGCGTTGTCCTCGGTTCTTAAATCTCTTCGGTGCCAAAAAAGTACTTTGTTTCCTATCGTCATTTTATTTAGCTATGAATAGACGGTGTTTTATTCACCACTGTACTCGAAAATATTATTTTCTGTTTCCCATAACTTTAGCTTTAATCTGTATTTAGGATCTAACGCATTTCTAAGTTTTTTCCAGCTTACTGCTATAATGTTTTCTGCTGTTGGGATGAGTGATTCAAATTCTTCACAATCCAGATTTAAATTTTTATGATCAAATTCGTTAACGATATGATCATTAATGATTTGCTTGAGTATTTTGAGATCAATAACATATCCTGTTTCAGAATCTACTTTTCCTTCAACCCATACCTCCATCACGTAGTTGTGGCCGTGGAAATTCGGGTTGTTACATTTCCCAAAGACTTCGTTATTTTTTTCGTCTGACCAATCAGGTCTATAAAGTCGGTGGGCGGCATTAAAATTGACTCTTCTACAAACTTTCATTTAGTTTAAGTTGAATGTGATCAAAGTGATCGTTCATAATAAGTTTGAACCAAAAAGTGTAATTCTCTGGAGACATAAGAATATCTTTCTTTAATTGATTCAAATTGGCCCAATGAAAAGCCATTACTTCGTCCGTATTGAGGTGTGGTGTTTCATCTGAGTAACCAATAAAAACGTGATCGAGTTCATGCTCTATAAGACCATTATCAAAATCTACTTTATATTGAAATTTGAAAACAAATTCAAGCTCTTCTTCCATTCCCATTTCTTCCTTTAATCTTCTTGTCGCCGCAATTTTCGGATCCTCTTCAGGGTAAGGGTGGCTGCAACATGTGTTCGTCCATAATCCCGGTGTATGGTATTTATGTAATGCTCGCCTCTGAAGTAATATTTCCCTTTTTGAGTTAAATAGTAGTACGGAAATAGCACGATGAAGCACCCCTTTTCTATGGGCTTCAAGTTTCTCCATACGGCCTATATTGTTATCGTCTCTATCTACGACCTGGACCTCAATCATTTCTACAACATATTAAGGTTATGTCTCACATAAGAAGTCAGAAGAATACGGGCTTTTTTTCTGTTTGGAATTCTAACACGCTCTTCCAAAATAGTTTCAGCGGTTGTATGTTTTATTTTTTTGAATAACTTGAAATAATATTTGTAGGCCATGTAAACTCCGAATCTTGCTTTTTTGGGCAACATAAGAATCCCTTCGTATCCTAAAGCGAAATCTTTTTCAATATCTTTTTCGATATCTATTTTAACTGTATTATTAAATTCATCTAAATTGACACCTGGAAAATAAGTACGTCCAAGATCATTATAATCTTCATTAAGGTCCCTTAAGAAGTTTATTTTTTGGAAAGCTGAACCTAATTTCATGGCGTTCATTTTGAGGCGATCATATTCTTTTTGATTTCCTTCTAAAAAAACCTTTAGACACATCAATCCAACCACTTCTGCAGATCCTAAAATATACTCATCGTATGTCTCTTTATCGTAGGCTTTCTTTTCTAAATCCATTTCCATAGATTTCAAGAAAGTATCTATGAGTTCATGCGGAATTTGATAGGTGTTTACGACATTTTGGAAGGAATTCAAAATAGGATTAAGCGAAATTTTCTGTTCGATAGCCTCATAAGTTTCTTTTGTAAACTTGTCTAAGAGTGTTTTCTTGTCGAAACCATCAAAAGAATCGACAATTTCATCAGCAAATCTCACAAAACCATAAATAGAGTAAATGGGTTCACGCAAGTCTTTTTGAAGGAAACGAATTCCGAGAGAAAAGGAGGTACTGTATCGACGAGTTGTCATTTTACTCATGTCTATGCTCAATTGATCGAATAATTCTTTCATAATTTTATTTATCGTTTTCAATGATGTAGTTAGATACCACTTCTCCTGAAATAATGGAAGGGGGTACACCAGGACCCGGAACTGTCAATTGCCCAGTGTAGTAGAAGTTATCTAGATTTTTATTTTTCATAGTAGGTTTAAAAATAGCAGTTTGTTTTAAAGTATTCGCTAAACCGTATGCATTTCCCTTAAATGCATTGTAATCTTTTTTAAAGTCGTTGATACAAAAACTTCTTTTGTATACGATATTGTCTTTTATATTGTTTCCAGTACGCTTCTCAAGACGATTCATAAGTAATGAAAAGTATTTCTCTCTAGTTTCTTCAGTATCGCTTATTCCTGGGGCTATGGGAATCAAAAAAAAGAGATTTTCACAATTCTCAGGTGCTACAGTTGAATCAGTTTTGGAAGGAGCACACATGTAAAACAATGGAGCTGTTGGCCATTTTGGTTGTTTATAAATTTCAGTTCCATGTTTTTCAAGAGATTCGTCGAAAAACAAATTGTGATGCGTCACATTATCGAGAATTTTGTTTACTCCTACGTAATAAATCAAACTAGAGGGTGCCATAACCCGGTTTTCCCAATACTTGGATTTATAATTAGCATGACCGTTTAGTAACTTTTGGTCGGTGTGTTGATAATCTGCCCCCGAGATCACAATATCCGTATCATAGGTATTTTTAGAGGTAATGACCTGTGAAACCTTTTTATTTTTTTTTGTAAAAGAAACCACCTCTTCATTAAAAATGAATTGAACACCATTTTCTTTGGCGATCTGCTCAAAAGCCTCAATAAATTTATGCATGCCTCCTTGAGGGTACCACGTTCCCAATTTAATATCGGCATAATTCATTAATGAGTAAAGAGCGGGTGTTTCGTTTGGCATGGCTCCAAGAAATAATACCGGAAATTCGAGTAACGCAATAATTTTTTCATTTTTAAAGTAGTTACGAATGAATTTCCCAAAAGAAGAGAAGAGATTCATACTCACAAGGCCTTTAAAAACTTTGGCATTAGCAAATTCAAAAATACTCAAGCTGGGTTTAAATACCAGATCTTGCATTCCCACATTGTATTTGATTTCTGCATCCTTCAAAAAAGATTCTAACCTGTCAGCACTCCCTGATTCATGTTTTTCGAACCATGCTTTCAATTCACCCAAATCACTTGGCACATCGGTGAAAGTGTCGTCTTTCCAGAAAACACGATAGGAGGGGTCTAATCTATCCAGCTTGTAAAAATCACTTGCTGTTTTCCCGAAGTGATTGTAAAAGTTTTCAAAAACCTCTGGCATCCAATACCAACTAGGACCCATATCGAAGGTGAACCCATCGGATTTAAATTGCCTCG
>CAJWCX010000014.1 GCA_913031405.1 uncultured Flavobacteriales bacterium
GGAGGTTGTTTGTTATTTGAATTTGGGAGAAACACTTCTCAAACCCAAAATTTCTTTTGACATTAAAGCACCGAATGCTCCAGAAACGGGAAAAGGTTTAATCAATAGAGTGGTTAATGACGAAGATGAATTGAATAGACAGTTTTTCTCCTTGCTTCTCCTTCGTAAGTTTCAACCCCTAAAAGGCACCATTACGGCAGGCGGCTCAGCGGCTTTGGATATGGCTGAATCTCAAATAAATGCGATTTTAGGTCAAGTATCTAAAGACTATGATTTAAATTTCAATAGTGCAATGGATGAATTGCTCGGAGAAAATTCATTAGAATTTGGAGTATCGAAATCTTTCTTAGAGGATAGATTGATTATATCGGGAAGTTTTGGAATCGAGAATCGTTTGAATTCGAGTTTTGAAAATGGTACTGGAGATCAGTTGAGAACAGGCTTTATTGGAGATGTTTTTGTGGAGTACTTGATTAATGAGGCGGGAACTTTTAGAGTATCGGCTTTTAATCAATCGAACACGAATAGTCTAGACGATAATGCAGGTCCTTTTACTCAAGGTGCAGGTTTATCTTACCACGAGGATTTCAATAATTCAAAAGATTTTAAGTTATTGCAATACTTTTTTGATATTTTCAGACCGAAAAACAAAAAACTGTACCCGATAAAGAAATCGAAACGACAAACTAAAATTGAATAATTTTAAATTACAAGAATGAAAAAAGTACTTATAGCCAATAGGGGGGAGATTGCGAGAAGGGTGATTCGAACACTCAAAAAAATGGGCATAGAAAGTGTGGCTGTTTATTCTGATGCAGACCGGGAGGCCCCACATGTTTTTGAGGCTGATGTTGCGTTTTATATTGGTGAGAGCCCATCTTCAGATAGCTACCTCCGTCAGGATAAAATTATAGCGCTTTGTAAATCAGAAAATATTGATGGTGTCCATCCTGGTTATGGATTTTTGTCTGAAAATGCTGATTTTGCGAGAGAACTATCTGCTTGTGGGGTGAAGCTCATTGGTCCTTCTCCCGAATCCATGGAAGTGATGGGCGATAAGCTCAAGGCCAAGAAGGCTGTAAAAGGTTTTAATGTACCATTGGTTCCGGGGGTTGATGAAGCCATTTCTGATGTAAAAGCTGCGAAGGCAATTGCCAAGGAGATTAAATATCCCATTTTGATTAAAGCTTCAGCGGGAGGCGGCGGAAAGGGAATGAGGTTGATCACTAATGAAGCTGAGTTTGAAGAGCAAATGGAGATGGCTCAAAATGAAGCTCGATCTTCTTTTGGTAATGACGCTGTATTTATTGAGAAATTTGTTGAAAAACCGAGGCATATTGAGATTCAAGTATTTGCAGATCAGTCCGGTGAAGTTGTCTATTTGTTTGAACGTGAATGTTCTATTCAAAGAAGGCATCAAAAGGTTATTGAGGAGGCTCCGAGTTCTATTCTTACTCCAGAGCTTCGTCAAGAAATGGGGGAGGCAGCTATTGCCGTTTGTAAGTCATGTGGTTATGAAGGTGCGGGAACAGTCGAGTTTTTAATGGATGCAGAGCTAAACTTTTACTTCTTAGAGATGAATACAAGGCTACAGGTTGAGCATCCTGTTACTGAAGAAATTACTGGATTAGACCTTGTCGAGTGGCAAATTCGAATTGCACGCGGAGAAAAACTTCCTAAAACGCAAAACGAATTAACCATAAATGGTCATGCAATAGAAGTTCGTGTATACGCGGAAGACGCTTTGAATGGATTTATACCAGATATTGGAACATTAAACCGTTACGTCAGACCAAAAGGCGCGGGTATAAGGGTTGATGATGCATTTGAAGAAGGCATGGACATTCCGATTTATTATGATCCTATGATCGCGAAGCTTGTTGTTTGGGCAAAAGATAGAGATACCTGCATTGAAAAGTGCATTCGTGCCATTAATGACTACCAAATTTCAGGAGTAAAGACCACATTAGATTTTGGTATCTATGTTCTGAAACACGATGCTTTTAAAAGTGGCGATTTCGATACAAACTTCGTCAAACTTCATCTTCCTGATGTCCGTTTGATTCCCGAATCGATGACCGATGAAGGCAATGCTTTAATGGGATCTTTAAATCTAATTTGGACAGATCTTATTGAGACAAAAAACAAGGATTTTCAGTCTCATAAGATTACAGCTTCATGGAAGAACCAATCAAATTCATAAAATGATGTGATTTAAGGAATATATTTATTCAAAACAATTATTTTTGCCAACAAATCATACAAAATGAACTTACACGAGTACCAAGGAAAATCAATCTTGAAAAGTTTTGGAGTTGCCATCCAGGAGGGAATAGTTATCGATAAGGCCGAAGATGCGGTTTCAGCTGCAGAAAAATTAAACAAAGAAACAGGAACCACATGGTTTGTTGTGAAAGCTCAAATACATGCGGGTGGTCGTGGAAAAGGAACAGTAGCGGAAACTGGATCTCACGGAGTGGTTATTGCCAAAGGCATTGATCAGGTTGAAGAGAAGGTTCGAGGTATTTTAGGGGGACATTTAGAAACTCTTCAAACCAACGGAAAAGGTAAGAAGGTGAATAAGGTACTTATAGCTCAGGACGTCTATTATCCAGGACCTTCTGAAATAAAAGAGTTCTACATGTCGGTGTTATTGGATCGAGAGCAAGGCAAAAATGTAATCGTCTATTCTACAGAAGGAGGTATGGATATTGAACATGTTGCCGAGCATACTCCTGAAAAAATATTTAAAGAGTTTATTGATCCTCATGTTGGTCTTCAAGGTTTTCAAGCCAGGAAAATTGCCTTTAATTTGGGGCTTTCGGGACCTTCATTTAAGGAAATGGTAAGGTTCGTAAGTTCTTTGTATAAGGCCTATATTGGTGTGGATGCGTCGATGTTTGAAATCAATCCCTTATTTAAAACTGCAGATGATAAGATTATTGCCGTTGATTCAAAAGTAACCCTTGATGGTAATGGTCTGTTTAGACATCCAGATTATGCCGCTATGCGTGATAAATCAGAAGAAGACCCAACAGAAGTTGAGGCGGATGAAGTGGGATTGAACTTTGTGAAATTGGATGGCAATGTCGGATGCATGGTGAATGGAGCTGGTTTAGCTATGGCGACTATGGATATTATTAAATTATCTGGTGGTAATCCAGCGAACTTTCTTGATGTTGGTGGTACAGCTGATGCAGAGCGGGTTGAAAAGGCTTTTGACATCATTCTTAAAGACGCTAATGTCAAAGCGATTTTAATTAATATTTTCGGTGGAATTGTAAGATGTGATCGAGTTGCTCAAGGTGTAGTAGATGCCTACAATAATATGGGTGATATACCAGTTCCAATTATAGTGAGACTTCAAGGTACGAATGCAATTGAGGCCAAAAAATTAATCGACGAATCTGGTTTGAATGTGCACTCTGCTGTCTTACTTCAGGAAGCTGCGGATAAAGTCAAAGAAGTTTTAGCATAAAAAGATCTTTCAATTCGAGCTCGTTATTTTTTTATGATGCGGTATTGACCATAAACCTTAATGGTAATGGTTTAAGTTCAATTTTATGTTGAAAACAAATTCAATAAAGGAAGACAATCAAAAAATCAATCTAGCAGTTCGATTACCCAATTGGATAGGCGATACATTAATGACTTTTCCGATGCTGAAGTCTTTGGAAAATGCCGGTATTGACTTCACTTGCATAGGACACCCATGGGCTAAAGATCTTTTTTCTGGAGAAAATTTTAAAATCATTGTGAGTTCTGATGTTAAAAAGGTCAAATGGGCACATCGTATTTACAGAACCCATAAGTTTAATTATGGAATTGCTTGCCCAAATACATTTTCTGCAACCCTACCGATGAGACTTGCTGGTCTAAAAACGATAGGTTATCATTGGTTATCAGGGATCAGGCCAAAATACTTAAATAATCAACATACGGTTGAAAATTACTTTGAGCTTGGATGTCCATTTTTAGATGAGATAATAAATACCAGGTCCATTAAAGACAAAATAATCGTTCATCCAGATAGCGCAGCTGAGAGTCTTAAAATCATTAATGAAATTGGAACACCATATATTGTGGTTTGTCCTTATGCTTCAAATCTTCACAAAGGAGCGAATAAGGAGTGGCCTTATTGGGACTCTTTTTTTGAGGAATTTAATGAATATAAAATAGTAGCCTTAGTTTCTCCGGCGGACGAGGAGCGCTGTATAAAAGAGTTTTCCAAAATTATGGTAATAAGTTCGGATCTTTCTGTCACCGGCGCAATCATGAAAAATGCCAAGTATGTGATTGCCAATGACAGTGGGGCAATGCATCTAGCTTCTTTTTATGGCGCAAATATCATTGGTTTGTTCGGAGTTACTGATATACACAAAACAAAACCTTGGTATGGGAGGTATTTGATTGGTGAAAATCAAGAATTTATTTCACAAGAAGAGCTCATCAAGACATTGAAAGATTCATTACTCGATTAATGAGACGAATCCTCTTTTAAGAATGGGAATTCCCGTTTCATCTTGGGCCTCAAAAACATAAACGTAGACATCGTTTGTAGCTTTTTTTCCATTGGATTGTATGGTCCCATTCCAACCGTCATTTTTGTCGAAAGATTCAAAAACTTTTTGTCCCCACCTGTTGATGATGGTTAGGTGATACGTTGAAAATTCAATGTTTGAGACTATAGGTCTAAATATAGGATTCATTCCATTCGGAGTAAATGCATTGGGAATATAGATTCGAGGGCTGTATAGAAGGCAAAGCTCATTTGAAGCACTAACTGCCGAGAAATTATAGGTATTAAATGCTTCAACCGCTTCAATTCGATAACATATTTTACCATCTGATTCTGTGGTGCTTACATCATCTGCATAATTCAATTCACTTGGATCCAATACTGCAATAGGAGATGAATCATAATTCCCATTGACTGATCTATAAATATGATATTCAAGAATGCCTCCATCGAATCCTTCATAAGGAGACCAATTGATTGAATTGATCATGTCATATTCATTGGCAGATCCTTCCAAAAATATGGTTTTATTCTCGTTAGCAAAAGTGCCTTCATTTCCGCAGCTGTCGATGTATTTGGTTCGGTATTCCCAGGAGCGATAGCTTGGATTCGCATCTTCATCTAGAAAAAATACTTGATTCGTATTTGCATCACTTCTTCCTATTTCCTCGTAGGCGCCATTGATGGTTTTTCTTTGAAAAATAATCTCCGTAATGCCTACTGATTCATCCACATAATCATACAACTCAATAGATTCATCATTTACTGTTGCCAGCATAAAATAATGGAAGGCCGGTTGTCCTGCAGTAGGAACGTTAAAAAGAGTTGGTGAAGAAAAGGCATTGTAGCCGTCAAAGAAAACGGCATTGATATAGATGCTGTAATTTTGATTCCCAATGACAGGGATTCGAACGGTAGTATCTTGGCTGATTTCTTCTAGATTCCATACCCCACCTATCAAACTCCATATTTCATAAAAGTCAACATCCCGTCCGATATAGGGGGTCCAAAATATATCTGCTTCCTGTTCACACATATAGACTTCAGATGACGAAATCATAGAGGTGTTGATGCTGGCTTTTGCCGACGTCTGAAAGGTTACCGGCGTTGTATTGGTGGAGCAGGAGTCAAACGCAGCTACAGAGTATGAGTAGGGACCTTCATTTAGGTTCACAGGGTATAAATAGCTTGTATTTTCAATGCCCCAAATCGTATCCAATTCAAAAAGAATTCCGTTTGAATCAAAGGTATAAATAATGTAACCATAGGTGTCATTTTGATTATTCTCATCCCATTGGATCATCATATTATTGCTCGTAGTATCAATTCCTACAGATACAATTAAAGGGATACTCGGGGTAAGCATATCCTCAAAGTCATCGCCAATAGTGTTAGATGTATATGTACACTCACTGGTCGGTAATTCAATTCGATAACTCAAAAAGGCTTGACATATATCTATGGTGTCTTTGTAATTATTTACGCTAAATGGAACACTATCGATTAATTCAAGAGATCCTACTGGATACTCTCTAAAGATACGGGAGTAGTTATTAAATTCAGGTTCAAAATCCGTACTTGGATTATTCCAGTTCAACAAAGCAGTTCCATTTCCAGGGTTATTAATGCTTAAAAAGATGTTAGCTATTGTATCTGAAAACCGTAAACTGTTTCCACAGGCTCCGGAGGTAGTAGATAAAAAATAATTTTGGCTTCCTGTTATGCCGTTAATTGTGAAATTGGTAGTGGTAATATCTGCAATATTTGCAATCAAACCGTCTTCAACAGAATAGATTCCGTATTCAATGAATGTACCGTTTGGGTCAGAAACCTCATTCCAATAAATCGTAATATTATCGCTGTCATCTGTTTGAATACAAGATATTTTAGGAGCATCTAAAACACCCGAGTTGATAACATTGATACGCACTGTGGAATAGGTTATTTTTGGAATTTGACAAAAATCATCTTGAACCTTAAAAACAAAGTCATAAGGAATCATATCGGTGACCTCTCCGAATTGATTGATTAAATGGTCACAGGTGGTTTCCCAGTTAAAAACTGTGCTTACCGTTTGTGGAGCGGAAATCGGTGGAACTGAATTCAATGTTGCACACGGTTCTATATCACAACCTATGTTAGATGTAAATCCATTTCCAAACATAGGACCCGATGGAGTAATGATGACATTTTGACTTGACCCATCTTGGAGTAAATCAAAATCACTTGCCAATAAATCAAAAGAAATGAGGTCTCCGGCAATCACGTCTACTTCAAAAGAGTTTCCGGGAAATGGAGCGGTAATCACGGGTGCTTCGTTATCATCAGAACAGGGGAGTACCACGACTTGCATTTCTCTTTCTACTTCGGAAACAAGATTACCTTGACGATAGGATTTGACCGTTACTTTAATATTGAAATTGCCTGATGTAAAGCTTGTAAAAATCAATTCTCCATTTGCCTCGTTTATTGTTGCTGCGATATTATTGGGATCTGTAAGTGTTCCAGGTGTTGGCGAGTCATAAGAAAAGTTTGATTCAAAAGGAACTGGAACTGGATTGTTCGGGGGATCATATGTTCCTGTGGGAAAATGATCATAGGGAACGCCGAACTCAAATTTTAGAGAATCGAGGTCGGGGTCAACAGCATTCATATTATATCGGTATTCTGATCCAGCACATGTTGCAAAATAAGGAGGTTGAAGAAATTGAGGTGACGAATCCGTACATGAATTAGAAATTGAATTGGGTGATTCAAACATTTTAGCCGCTACCGTAATACCGTAAGAAGAGGGATCATTAAGATTGGTAAGTGCCCCACTTCTTGAAAAATTCTCATAAGTAAAGATCCAACCTGCTGCTGGAGGTACACCAGAAATGGTAATTTCTGCACTTTGATAAACAACTTTTTCTATGGCTCCTATCCCATTTCCACCGGCACTTCCGATACCACATTCTAGCATAGCAGGGGAACCCATCACTTCAGTACAACTTGGAGAGATATCCTCTCTATATACAAAGGGTAAGGTGATATTTGTAAGCGTAGGGTGGTTCCAAACCCTTATGGTTTCTGAAACGATGTTGACCTCAGCTCCGTTGCAATCTCTATAAAAAACCAATTGAAATTGATAGGTATTTCCGCCCGTACATTGCCATGTGATCTCGCCTCCCATAACATGAGAAGCCCAAATAACATTTGAGCTAAGTAGTAAGAATAATAAAAAAGCAAGCTTTTTCATACAGATTTAACGAATAATAATACGTAGTATTATAACGGAATGGAGAAAATAAAGTTGCTAAATCGTATGAACCACGCTCATTGAATCCCATTTGAGGTATTTATTCGCCATATTGCGAAGATCTTCGGGTGTGATTTCATGAATTCGAGTGATGTAATGATTGTAAAAATCAATATTCAGCATGTAGGCATCAACGCTTAAAAATAAATCCATCATTGCGTATGGTCCATCAGCTGATTTCAGCATTTGACCAAATAGATAATTTTTAACTATGTCAAGTTCGTTAGCACCCATTTCCTTTTCACAAAGAAGATCCATTTCTTTTTTGATTTCAGTCAATGTAGGTTGGATATGCTCGATACCTACTTCGGACCCAATAATGAAATAACCAGAGGCTCCAGTTTCTACCAAAGCAGAACCGATTCCGTAGGTATATCCCTTATCCTCACGAATATTTTTCATGAGCCTGCTTCCAAAATAATCTCCTAAAACTGTATTAAGAATGGAAAAGTCGTAAAAGTCAGTATGTGACTTATTAAACATCGTTTTACCAACCCTTAATGCCGATTGCAAGGCCGAATCCATTGGAACAGTGAAAACTCCTGGCTGATTTGAAAAATCAGAAAAGTAGGTTAATTTTTTTTTGACGCAATTTCCTTTAAATAAATGGATAAGGGAATTAATTTCTTTTTCTTCAAGGCTTCCAACAAGGGCAATTTTGTACAATCCTTTTTTGATATTTTGCTTATGGAAGTTGATGAGATCATTTCTAGAAATTTGATCGTAATCCTTGAGATTTGTCAGTTCACTATAGGGTGTATCGTAAAAGATCTTTTCTTGAAACTTTCTTTGAGATAAAAAACTAACTTTCTTCTCATTAATTTTGTGTTTTTCTCGACGCTCATTAATCATTTCATTAATTTCCTTTTCTGGGAAAATCACATTTTGTATCGCGTCATATAGAATTTCAACTGACTCGAGTAAGTTTGTTTTTAAAGCAAAAACTGAAATTAAAATACCCTCGTGTGATAGACCGATATCAAAGTATGAACCAAGTTCGTCAAGCTGAGAATGAATTTGAGTAGATGTTTTTTGATTTGTTCCAGACAAAAGTAGAGCCGAGCAAATCGAGGCCACAATATTTCTGTCTTTTCTCAAGCCTGCATCAAAATACAAATCAATTCTTGAGGTTTGATTGGGGACCTGTTCCATCCACAAAAACTTGACATGTGGATTGATCCATATTTCTTTGGGACAAATAAAGTCAATTTTATCAATTTGTTGGGTTAAAGGCGCTCTATTTCTCTGAATCATATTGATGTACTTTTAAGAGTGAGCAATTTGATTTAACGAAAAGCTTTTTAGCAAATAAGCTTAGGTCATTGTTTTTTATTTCTTTATATCTAGCATTTTCTTTGTTGATATCTTCAGCATCTCCAAGCAGCTCAAAATAGGAAAGATTAATAGAACGATTTAAGAGCCCTTGTTCTTGAAAGGCTTTTGCAGTTTGTATCTTGTTCTTTAAGGCGTTTAATTTTTGATCACCTACTCCTGAGATTTTAATCTCATCCAAAATCTTCCATAGTTGCTTATCCAATTCTTCAAAGCCCTTGCCTTTCGTAATTTTGCCGCTAATAATGAATAGCCCACAATCAATAGATCCTGTTATGAAAGCATTGATTTCAGAAACGAGTTCAAGCTCTTTTTTAAGCTTAATGTTCAATAATGAGGTATTTTCCTTTCCTATAGCGTCACTCATTAAGTCTCCGAAGTAATATTCCTTGCTTTTTCGTGATCCCATTTTAAAGGCATAATAAAAGGCTCCAGCAGGCACATCACTGTAGATATCTTTGCTTTTGTATTTTTCCTGCTGCGGCTCAATGAAATCCGGACGATTTGGTTTTGGATTTCCGGGAATATCTCCGAAATAGTTTTCTACTTGTCCCCGAATAGAGTGTTTATTAAAATTACCCGAGATACAAAGTATAGCATTGGCAGGGGTGTAAAAAGTTTTGAAAAATGATTTTACATCTTCCATCTTAGCATTTTCAATATGCGAAATATCTTTGCCTATTGTGGCCCATTTGTAAGGGTGGTTTTCGTATGCCAAAGGTCGAAGGTGAAGCCAAACGTCTCCATATGGTTGATTTAGATAACGCTGCTTAAATTCCTCAATTACAACGTTTCTCTGAACCTCAAAACTTTTTTCCGTAAAAGCTAAAGAAAGCATCCGATCACTTTCCAGCCACAATGCCGTTTCTATATTTTGTGCGGGAATAATATCATAATAGTTAGTTAAATCGTTACTCGTAAAGGCATTGCTCTCACCACCAGCTTTTTGTAATTCTGTGTCAAATTCTGGAATATTGATCGATCCGCCAAACATTAAATGTTCAAAGAGATGTGCGAAACCTGTTTTTTGATCTTGCTCGTCACGTGCACCTACATCATACAATACATTCACAACAACCATTGGGGTTGTAGAGTCATGGTGTAATATAATAGTCAGTCCATTATTTAATTGATACCTGTCGAAATCGACCATGCTTATAGACTTATTTTTTGAACGCTTTTTTGGGTCTCTCTAAATTCCTTGATGATTTGTCTTACGATTTCTCCTGCAGGTAGAATTTCGTCTAGAAGTCCAGAAATTTGTCCGATTTCTAATTCTCCTTCTTTTAGATCTCCATTAAACATACCTTTTTTAGCTCGACCTCTACCTAAAAGTTCTTTAAGTTCGTCCTTGGTTGCATGCTTTTCATAAGCATTTTGAACTTGATGATAAAAATCATTTTTAATTAAACGCACGGGAGTTAATTCCTTTAGCGTAAGCTTTGTGTCTCCCTCTTTGCATTGCAATACAGCATTTTTAAAATTGATATGAGCACTGGATTCTTCACTAGTTACAAATCGACTTCCTATTTGAACTCCATCTGCACCCAGCGCCATACACGCGAGCATTGTTTTTCCATTGGCAATGCCACCAGCAGCGATTACTGGAATAGAAACCATCTTTTTAACCATCGGAATGAGACATAATGTGGTGGTCTCATCATGACCGTTATGACCTCCTGCTTCAAAGCCCTCTGCAACAATCGCATCAACACCCGCTTGTTCTGCTTTGAGAGCAAACTTCACACTCGAAACAACATGAACTACTGTAATGCCGTTTGATTTAAGTATTTCGGTGTATGTTTTTGGGTTTCCTGCTGAAGTAAATACAATGGGAACCTTATTTTTAATAATGGTATGAATATGCTCTTCAATATTAGGGTAGAGCATCGGTAAATTCACAGCAAACGGAAGTGATGTATGTGCTTTACATTTTTGAATGTGATCATCCAGCACTTGGGGGTACATAGAGCCAGATCCTATAATACCTAAACCTCCGGCATTAGAAACTGCTGATGCAAGTTCCCATCCCGAACACCAAATCATACCTGCCTGAATCAGCGGGTACTTCACATTAAATAGCCTGGTAATAAGGGTGCTCATAACTCGTTATTTAGATTTGAAAAACGAAAATAATTATTTCTGTTTGATCATGACCCAAAGGCGTCTGCAATAAAATATATTTTTGAATATTTTTGTTGTATCTTAGCTTTACTTACAGCTATTCATGAAAACTATCATTCTTTCCATTATTTGCATTTTAGTTAATCTCCAATTCCTAAATGCACAACCCCAATCTCATTATGATCATGTTCATCAGCAACACAATCATCAGAAAAAGTCAAACCTTATAGAAAATAAAGGACAATGGCCCAAACCAGTTTTGTTCAATTCTTCCATTGATGGAGGAAAGGTTTGGGTTCAGCAAAATAAGTTTGTTTATCACCTCCAGGACTTTTCAGATCTGCATGAAAATCATGCGAGGTCAATAGACGATACAAAAGGCCCTCTGATCCTAAAACAAGATGTAGTACATCTAAATTTTATTGGAAGTCAAAAAGTTGAACAAATCCGTAAATCTGATCGGAGTGAACATTATTTTAATTATTTGAAGGGAGACGATCCGAAAAATTGGGCGAATAAAGTCTATTCATACGGAAATGTGGCACTTTTGAATATTTATGAAGGTATAGATTTACATATTGAGAGTGAGGGGCATCAATTTAAATATGAATTTGTTGCAGCATCATATACTCCCTTGTTTGCATGCCATA
>CAJWCX010000015.1 GCA_913031405.1 uncultured Flavobacteriales bacterium
TAGAAAATATGCCAAGATCAGTAAATCACGTAGCTTCAAGAGCAAAGAGAAAAAATTTGATGAAGCTTGCCAAAGGGTACTTTGGTAGAAGAAAGAATGTATGGACTGTAGCTAAAAATGCCATTGAAAAAGGTTGGCTACATGCTTATACAGGGAGAAAACAAAAGAAAAGAAATTTTCGATCCTTATGGATAACCAGAATTAACGCCGGAGCTAGAGCACATGGATTGAGCTATTCTCAGTTTATGGGTGGCGTTAAGAAAAATGGAATTGAATTGAACCGAAAAGTTCTTGCCGATTTAGCGATGAATCATCCGGAAGCTTTTAAAGCAGTTGTAGATTCAATTAAAAAATAAAAACAATACTATATCAGTAAAGCCATTAGAAATACTAATGGCTTTTTTTTTACATCAGCATGGTTAATCATATAATAGGGTTGAATGAAGTATAAAATAGGTGTAGCCGGAGCCGGTCATTTAGGAAAAATACACATAAGAATTATCAAGGAGTTGGGGGAGCTCTATGATTTAGTAGGGTTTTATGATTCAAATATTGAACTCTCCGACAAAGTCAGTAAAGAATTCGGCGTCCGTTCTTTTGATTCTTTGGAAGAATTGATTTCGGAAGTAGATTGTTTGGATGTCGTTACGGCTACCTTGTCTCATTTTTCTGTTTCAAAAAAAGCTATTCAATCCAGAAAGCATGTTTTTATAGAGAAACCGTTATCAGAAACCTTGGAAGAAGCACATAGCCTCCAATCACTTGTTCAGGAGGCAGATGTGATTGCCCAAGTCGGGCATGTGGAACGTTTTAATCCTGCTTTCGTTGCAGCTCAGGGTTATATAGATCGTCCTATGTTTATAGAAACACATCGCCTGGCTCAATTTAATCCACGTGGTACCGATGTTCCTGTCGTGCTTGATCTGATGATTCATGATATAGATGTGATTTTAAGTATTGTTAAATCTGGTGTTAAAAAAGTATCAGCCTCAGGGGTTTCTGTCATTAGCGAAACTCATGATATAGCCAATGCGAGGTTGGATTTTGATAATGGCTGTGTTGCCAATCTTACAGCGTCCAGGATTTCTCTAAAGAACATGAGAAAAACAAGGTTTTTTCAGCGGGATGCATACATTAGCGTGGATTTTTTGGATAAAAAGTTAGAGGTATTTAAAATGGAAGAAGTGAAGGGTGAACCAGATCCTTTTGATTTAATTTTAGATTTAGGATCCAACAAAACGAAAAAGAAAATTTTAATTGATAAACCAGATATAGAGGAGTCTAATGCTATCAAAGAGGAGTTGATGAGCTTTCATCAATCCATAATAAATCATTCAGAGCCACCAGTTAGTATTGAGGATGGTTTAAATGCAATGATAGTGGCACATCAGATTTTAGATGAAATGTCTAAAGTATACCTCCAATAAAAACAATATTTAGCAGTACCTTCCGTTTAAATTTATAGAGTGAGAGCAGTCGTTTCATTTACCGTAATTATACTTCTTTTTTCTTCCTGCGTGAAGAACAATCCCGATCCTTCTTGGCTAGAAGTTAATGAATGGACACTGAATAGCAATGTTGAACTCTCAGGGGAAGAAGGGGAGTTGACCCATAGGATTACTAATGCTAAAGTATATGTGAACGATGATTTATTAGGGATTTTTGAGGTGCCTTTTCGTATCCCAGTGCTCAAATCTGGTTATTGTAATATTAAAATTTATCCAGTTGTCATTAACAACGGAATATCAGCCTCTAAAATTCAGTATCCCTTTTTGAATTACTATGAAACGAACGCTGATTTATTACAAAATGAGGTATTGGAATTGAATCCTGTGACCAACTATAAAAGTGTAACTAACTTTTGGATTGAGGATTTTGAAGATATTAACAATTCGATTGATCACGATTTGAATTCAGCATGTACAATGATTTTATCTAATGAAGATTTAAATGACTTCAATGGAAATTTTTATGGTAAGGTAGTGTTAAATGAAACCGACTCTACCTGGATTGCCTATACAACTACGCAGTTAGCTATTGTTAATGGGTCCAAGTGTTTTTTAGAACTTGACTATTATGTGACCAACGACCTTTACACGGGATTGGTATTTGTGAGTCCTGCGGGCAGTACAAACAATATTAATATTAGACTGAACAGTCAAGCCCCTGAGGATGCGATTTGGAAGAAAATTTACATTGAGCTTAGTGAGTTGGTTGCAGCCTCTTCAAATGATACGAATTTTCTGCAATCATTTACTGCATTTTTGGATGAAGGCGATTCCGAGGGTGTTATATTGTTGGATAACATTAAAGTATTGTGGTATTGAGTATGAAGAATAGTCCTTGGATTTTCTTGTTTTTGATATTCGATTATTTGTCTGCTTTATTGGCTTGGGCTTTGTTTTTCTATTTGAGAAAAATCTGGATTGAAAACGAGCCTTTCGAAGCAGATGATAATTTTTGGTTGGGATTGTTTTTGATTCCTATATTTTGGATGTTTTTATACTTCATTCAGGGCACTTATCAGGAAATGCGAAGAATGTTTCGTTTGAAGCTCTTAAACTTAACCCTGTCAGGAAGTCTTTTGGGGTCATTAGTTATTTTCTTTGCTATTATTTTGGATGATCAAGTTCGGAATTATGAAGGGTATTATTGGAATGTGTTGATTTTATTTGGTGTGCATTTCACGATGACTGTGGTTCCTAGGTTACTAATCAATACTTTATTAATTCATTACATTAGGGGTAAAGGAAAAGGTTTTAGAACTCTAATTATCGGAGGGTCAGAGAAGGCTGTTGATATTTATAAAGAAATCATAAAGAATCCAAAGAATGTAAATAGTTTTGTTGGATATGTTAATACGAACGGAAATGATAGGAAATTAGATGATGTGCTCCCTTATTTGGGGCATTTTGATCAATTGGATAAGGTAATTCCTACATTCGATATAGATGAGTATATTATAGCCATTGAAAGTGCTGAGCATAATAAATTGATGCATATTCTTTTGAAAGTCGATGATCATGCTTCAAGAATAAAAACTCTTCCAGACACCTATGCTATTCTTTCTGGAAAAGTGAAAATGACCAATATTTACGGGGCTTTACTTCTAGAAGTGATTTCAGATGTGATGCCTTTTTGGCAGAAAGTAGTAAAACGATTTATGGATTTTATTCTGTCATTTGTTGCGATTATTTTGCTTATTCCCTTCTATTTGTTTTCGGCTATGGCAGTCAAAGCATCGTCTCGGGGTCCTATTTTTTTTCTTCAGGATCGTGTAGGTAAGAATGGTAAAATATTTAAGATTATTAAATTCCGTACAATGATTGTGAATGCGGAAAAAGATGGACCTCAATTGTCTTCAAAAGATGATCCAAGAATAACGAAAGTCGGAAAGTTTATGAGAAAAACACGTTTGGATGAATTTCCTCAATTTCTCAATGTTCTGATTGGTGACATGTCTATTGTTGGTCCTCGTCCCGAACGTCAATTTTATATCGATCAGATTGCAAAAATACAACCACAATATAATCAACTTACAAAGGTCAGGCCTGGTATTACCTCTTGGGGACAGGTGAAGTATGGGTATGCCGAAAACGTAGATCAGATGTTGCAGCGTATGAAGTTTGATTTACTCTATTTAAAAAATAGGAGTCTATCCCTCGATCTTAAGATCATGTTCTACACGCTCGTTATTGTTTTAAAAGCTGAGGGTAAATAGGTTAAATCAATGCAATGTCTAGAACCTCAGACATTCGTTTAACATAATGAAATTCGAGCCCTTTTAGATAGCTGGCCTTAATTTCATCGACGTCTTGTTTGTTTTTATGACAGAGTATAATCTCTTTTACACCAGATCTTTTTGCAGCAAGTATTTTTTCCTTGATTCCGCCAACGGGCAGAACATCTCCTCTTAGAGTGATTTCACCTGTCATGGCAAGGTTCTTTTTTACTTTTTTCTTTGCAAATATAGATGCCAATGATGTAAGCATTGTGATTCCGGCACTTGGTCCATCTTTTGGAGTGGCACCTTCCGGAACATGAATATGTACGTTATGGGTGTCAAATTTAGTTTGTGTGAGCGCAATACCATCTGCATGTGCCTTTAGGTATTCAAGAGCAATGACTGCAGATTCCTTCATAACATCACCTAGGTTACCTGTAAGCGTAAGCTTTCCTTTTCCTTTTGTAATACTCGATTCGATAAACAAAACATCACCACCAATACTAGTCCATGCCAATCCTGTAACCACGCCTAATGTTTTGTGATCAACATTCTTGACCTTTGATCGTCCTGCACCAAGCACATCGAATAGGTTCTGTGAAGTTAAGGTTACCTCATAGCTTTCTTCCATGGCGATTTGTCGTGTTCGGTTTCGAACGAGCTTAGCAATTACCTTGTCGAGGCCACGAACGCCGGATTCATTAGTATATTCTTCTATAATCTGTTTCAGAATAGGTCGTTTTAAAATGATTTGGTCTTTTTCTATTCCATGCTCTTTGATTTGTTTAGGAATCAAATGTCTGGCGGCAATCTCAACTTTTTCCTCTAAGGTATAGCCATTTACTTCAATGATTTCCATTCGGTCTCTCAATGGACCTTGTATGGTGGATAGTGAGTTAGCAGTGGCAATAAAGAGCACTTTAGAGAGGTCGAATTCGGTTTCAATATAGTTGTCATGAAACGCATTGTTCTGCTCTGGGTCAAGAACTTCGAGTAGAGCAGAGGAGGGGTCACCGTGATTGCTTCTTCCTAGTTTATCAATTTCATCAAGCACAAATACCGGATTCGCCGTTTCTGCCTTTTTTAGATTTTGAATAATTCTACCAGGCATTGCTCCAATATAGGTTTTTCTATGGCCTCTAATTTCTGACTCGTCATGTAGGCCTCCCAATGACATCCTCACGTATTTTCGGCCCAAAGCTTCAGCTATAGACTTTCCAAGAGAGGTTTTACCAACTCCAGGAGGTCCATAGAAGCAAAGTATAGGAGACTTCATGTTTCCTTTAATCTTTAATACTGCAAGGTATTCCATGATTCGGTCTTTGACTTTTTCTAGTCCAAAATGGTCTTTTTCAAGAACTTTTCTCGATCTATTCAGATTTAGATTGTCTTTTGAATATTCATTCCAGGGCAAATCGAGCATGGTGTCTATGTAATTCATTTGCACAGTATATTCAGCTCCCTGAGGGTTCATACGCTGAAGCTTTTCAAGTTCTTTCGTGAAAAGTTTTTTAACGTCGTTATTCCATTTTTTATCTTTTGCTCGGTCTCTGAATTCTTTAACATCTTGTTCTTGAGGGTTGTCTCCCAACTCATCCTGAATGGTCCTCATTTGTTGTTGTAAGAAGTACTCCCTTTGTTGTTTATCGAGATCCTGTCTGACCTTATTTTGAATTTCATTTTTCATTTCAAGCATTTGAGCCTCCATAGAGAGATGCTCCAATACTTTCATAACCCGATTTTTTAATTTCATTTCTTCGAGCATTTCCTGTTTCTTGGAAACATCAGCATTCATATTAGAAGAAATGAAATTCACCAAAAAGGTAGGACTATCAATGTTTTTAATGGCAAATTGAGCTTCTGAAGGAATATTTGGGCTATCCTTGATAATTTGTAGGGCAAGGTCTTTTATGGTTTTGAACATAACGTTCAGTTCCTTATTGTTTTTGTCAAAAGGTTCTTCAGTAAGGATTTTTACCGAGGCGGTTAAAAAAGGCTCGGTACTTATGGCTTCAATCATTTCAAAACGACGTTTTCCTTGAATGATAACCGTTGAGCTTCCGTCTGGCATCTTGAGTAATCGTACAATTTGTGCAACAGTTCCTTTTTTATGAAGATCGTCAAATTCTGGTGTTTCCTCGGCTTGGTCTTTTTGTGAAACAACACCAATGATTTTATTTCCTTTATTGGCCTCTTGAATCAGCTTAATCGATTTATCTCTTCCTACAGTAATGGGAATAACGACTCCAGGAAATAAGACATTATTTCTTAAAGGCAGTATTGGAAGATTTTCAGGAAACTTCTGCTTGTTTACATTTTCCTCTTCTTCTGCAGTTGTCAATGGAATGAACTCTGCATCAGATTCAAATCCAGAAAGGTTCATTAAGGAGCGTTCAAATAAGTCGTTCATATATATTGGTTATGACAATCTGTCATTCATATTCGTAATTATTAAGAAATAACGCAAATTATTCCTTTCGTTCCGTATAGTCCAATAGATGTGCCAAGAATAGAATTCAGAAAAAATGTCTTGTTTAGGGTTGAGAAGAGGACAGATGAGAAAAAATATCCAAATCGTTTTGTTCCATTTTAAGGTTCCTTCTGTTCATCATATTGTTAGCCGCTGTAATTGATTTTTTGAGTTCAAAAGGGGTGGTTTGGTCCGAACTAACCCAAGAAAAGCTTGGAATGTGCTTACCGGGAAAACCACTTCCGAAAACATTACAGCAAACACCAATGCAGGAAGCGGTATTGAACATGGTGTTGATTCCGGATTTCGAATAGTCACCCATAAACAAACCCATGAATTGAATATCCGTTTGAACCTCCGTTTTATCTATATATGAGTAGGTTTTGACACTAGAGTAATTGTTTTTAAGATTAGAGGTGTTCGTATCGGCCCCTAAATTGCACCATTCTCCAATGACTGAGTTCCCCAAAAATCCATCATGTCCTTTGTTTGAAAAAGACTGAAAAATAACGTTGTTTAATTCTCCACCAACTTTGCAGTATGGTCCAATACTGGTGGCACCATAAATTTTTGCACCCATTTTCACACATGCATTTTCGCAAAGTGCAAGACCACCTCGAATTAGACTGCCCTCCATGATTTCAGCATTTTTAGCCACATAAATGGGGCCTACTTCCGTATTCAATATAGCGCCTTCGATGTTCGCTCCTTCCTCAATGAACAAAGATGAAGATGGGCCAATGAGGGTATTACTTTTTGATAGCTTTTGGCTTATTCGATTGTTGGTTATTAATCCGAAATCTTGCTTTAAAACATTTTCATTGAGCTGATAAAGATGCCATCTTTCATTTATAACAACAGGTGGATCTCCTGTAAATGAAATGCTTTCTTCTCCATTTCCTTTCTTAGCAATCACATGATCACGAAAAACTAATGATTGGTTATCTTCCAGTTTGCAAATTGCGGCAATAAGATCTTCATTGGGAATAACGTTTCCGTTGATGGATAAGTCGGTTTCCAATGCTTTGTATTTTTTAGATAAATACAATTCTGTATGATAGCCAATTTCGCACTCAGGCAAAAAATGCTTATATCGTTCTGTATTGGTGAATATTCCCATTCTTAGCTCTGCTATAGGTCGTGTTAATGAGAGCGGAGCAAAAGAAAGATGTAAGCCGTTGTCGATCAGATTGATTTTCATGTGTTGCGTAATGGATTGATTTTAGACACTGCAATTAATAGTATAAAGGTAAGCAAGGAATTTAAAATAATGATTTCAAAGCCAAATTGGTAATCTCCTAGTATGCCTGATCCCCCTTTAGGATATCCCGGAGCTCCTTTTGAGTAATACCAAATCATAAATGTGATAAGTGCAGAGATTATGCTTACAAAGGGAATTGCAAGATCTTTGATTTTACTTTTAAAAAGGATTCCAAAGAAAAATATACCAATTAAAGGTCCGTAGGTAAATCCAGCACACTTCATAAGAAGTCCAATCGCGGACTCGTTAGTAAGGTGGTGTAGTAAGATAACAGAAAGAATGATGATTCCAGAAACTAAAAGATGTAATTTTTTTCTTGTTTTTAGCCCTTTTTGATCGGATTTGTAGCGTTTGGGTATCAGGTCTACATAGATCGATGTTGTCAATGAGGTAAGGGCAGAATCAGCACTAGAATAGGCTGCAGCGATAAGGCCAAGAATAAAGAGAATTCCCACGACTGGCGACATACCCGAATCGGTTGCAACGGCAGCAAAGAGCCTATCGGTTCGTTCAAATGAGATTTGGTGTTCTTGTGCGTACAAATAGAGTAGGGCGCCAAGAAAAAGAAACAGAAGATTAACAAAAACAAGCACAGTGGCCATGGAGATCATATTTTTTTGTCCTTCTCTAATGTTTTTGCAGCTCAGGTTTTTCTGCATCATGTCTTGGTCCAAACCGGTCATACCTATGGTAATAAAAATACCGCCTAAGAAATGCTTAAGGAAGTGATTGCCGTTATTGATGTCATCGAAAAAGAAAATCTGTGAGTAAGAGCTATCCGCAACAGTTTGAATGATTCCCTTATGGCCCTCAATGGCCAAAGAGTCTTTAATAAAGTATATGGTCAGTGCGGCAGAAATCAACATGAATCCAGTTTGAAGGGTATCCGTCCAAACAATTGTTTTGATGCCGCCTCGATTGGTATAAAGCCATATCAAAGCAATGCAGACAACCACGGTAAACTCAAAAGGAACTCCCCAACCGTCAAAAAGGATATATTGAAGCACATCTGCGACCAACATGAGTCGAACAGAAGCACCAATAACCCGTGACAATAAAAAGAAAATAGCTCCTGTTTTATGGCTGTAGTAGCCAAATCGACTTTCTAAGTATTCATAAATCGATACGACTTGCATTTTGTAATAAATAGGAAGCAAGACGTAAGCAATCACAAGATACCCAATAAAATATCCCAATACAGCTTGCATGTAGCTAAACTGGTTGGCATTATCTCCTACCCATCCAGGAATAGAAATGAAGGTCACTCCGCTGAGTGAAGCGCCGATCATTCCAAAAGCTACAAGGTACCAGGGAGATTGCCTTTCTCCAACAAAAAAAGCATCATTTCCGTCATTTTTTCCTGTTATTCTGGAAATTAAATAGAGGACTCCAAAGTAGGCGACAAGGACGGAAACAATGATAGTTGAATTCATTTATGGGTATTGCTTCGGTAAATTTAAGGATTCATATGTATCCTTATTGTTGTTTTATCGTTAATCTTTGTTAGTACCTTTATATTTGTAAAAAACCATGATGAAACCAATTCTATTTATTTTAATCATTTTGATTACATGCGGGTCGCTTGTACTAATTGTTTTTCGTTTTCTTAAAAAGCAAAATTCCCGTGAGGTATTAAAACTAAATACGGAACTAAGAAAGCAACGTCAAGAGTTTTTTCTTCCTAGTCGTTTGGATGCTTATCAGCGATCTGTTTTATTAATGGAGCGTATTCATCCTAATAGTTTGATCATGAGAACACATAATCCTGGTTTAAATGCAAAACTATATCAGGCAGAACTTGCGAAAGCGGTGCGTAATGAGTTTGAACATAACGTGACCCAACAAATCTTTATCACGCCATTGACCTGGGGTATTATGAAGTCTTCCAAAGAGGAGGTGATTAAGCTTATCCACATGGCAGGCAGTCAAATGGATGAAAAGGCTACAAGCATTCAGCTTTCAGAGAAAATCATGGAAATCGTTTCTCAACTCGATCAGTTTCCAACCGATATTGCAGTAGATGCCTTAAAAAAGGAATTTCAGGATTTAATTTAAGAGTTCAATCACTCCTGCTGCACCTTGTCCAGTTCCAACACACATGGTAACCATTCCGTATTTACCATTTCTTCTTCTTAATTCATGCATAAGCTGAACAGAAAGCTTTCCTCCAGTACAACCCAATGGATGTCCTAAGGCAATGGCACCACCATTGACATTTACGATATCAGGGTTCAGACCGGTTTCTTTGAGTACAGCAACAGATTGAGAGGCAAAGGCCTCGTTGAGTTCCACTAGCGAAAGGTCATTCATTTTTAAACCAGCCATGTCTAATGCCTTAGGAATGGCATTAACAGGTCCAATTCCCATAATTCGAGGCTCGACACCAACTGTGGCATAAGAAACCAATCTGGCGATCGGTTCAATATTGAGCTCTTTCATCATTTTTTCAGACATGACCATCACAAAAGCAGCTCCATCAGATGTCTGTGAAGAATTTCCAGCAGTTACAGAACCTCCTTGGGCAAAGACTGGACGTAATGAATTCAGTTTCTCAATTTTACTTGGTCGTGGGCCTTCATCAGTATCCACCGTATATTTTTTTACTTGTCTTTTTTCGTTTTCATCCAAGAAAACATGTTCCACTTCAATGGGTACAATTTCGTCTTTAAATTTTCCTTCCTTGATCGCGTTTAAAGCCTTGTCATGAGATTTGAGAGCAAATTCGTCTTGCTCTTCACGGCTCACTTTAAAGTCTTTTGCAACTGCTTCGGCAGTAAGCCCCATTCCCCAATACCAGTTTGGATTTTCTTTTCCTACCTTGGCATTCGGTACAATTCTCCATCCACCCATGGCCATCACAGACATGGATTCGGCTCCTCCGGCAATGATACAATCCGCCATTCCTGCTTCAATTTTGGCTTTGGCAATGGCGATAGTTTCTAGACCAGAAGCACAGTAGCGATTTACAGTCATTCCAGGAACTTTATCTGTATCGAGCCCCATGAGTGAAAGCATTCGTCCCATATTCAAGCCTTGCTCAGCTTCTGGTGTTGCATTTCCAACAATCACGTCATCAATTCTTTCCTTGTCTAAATTGGGGAGGCTTTTTACCAAATGCTTGATCACAGAGGCTCCGATGTCATCAGGTCTGTAAAAACGAAAGCCACCCTTTCCGGCTTTTCCAACTGCAGATCTGAATCCTGCTACTATGTATGCTGTATTACTCATATTAATGCGTGTCGTATTCTAGTTATAATGCGACTAAATTACTAAAAATATATTATGCATGCATAATTATATCCATAAATTTACTCCGATTTACTCTTGATTTTCGCGCGAATGAATTCAATCACCATGGGCAATACTGAAAGTCCGATGATTCCAAAAATAACCGTTTCAAAATTATTTTGAACAAAAGGAAGCCTTCCAAAGAAGTAACCTAAAAGAGTTAAAGCAAAAACCCACGTAAATGCACCTATTATGCTGAATTTAATATATTTATAAAAATTCATTTGTCCTACACCAGCAACAAAAGGTGCGAAGGTCCTAACAATCGGAACATAGCGTGCAATGATAATTGTTTTTGGTCCGTGTTTGTCATAAAAAGCTTGTGTCTTATCAATATAGGCCTGCTTAACGATTTGTTTTTTTCTGATTTTCCATTGCATGACTTTTAGTCCAATGTTTTTTCCAATGTAGTAATTCAAGTTGTCGCCTATGAGTGCGGCACAAATCAATAGCGGAATCACTATAAATATGCTGAGTTCAGCAGTTTGACCATTTTGAACGACACCTGCGCAAAAAGTGCCTGCAGCAAACAACAATGAATCTCCAGGAAGCAAGGGCATGATTACCAACCCTGTTTCGACAAATACGATTAGAAATAAAATGAGATAAATCCAATTTCCATAATCCATGATCATGGTAAACAAATAGGAATCGAGATGCAGAATGAAATCAATGAGCTGATTGATAAGGTCCATTTAGTCTAGGTTTAAC
>CAJWCX010000016.1 GCA_913031405.1 uncultured Flavobacteriales bacterium
GAAGCTTTCTACTCTCTTCCCAGCGATAAAAAATTCATGATCTGCCCCATTAATTTCTATTAATTTAGTCAAAACACCTTTGTGTTTTAGTTTATTGTGCATTTCCACGGAATGTGAATAGTCTACCTTTTCGTCAGATTTAGAATGGATCATTAACATGGGTGGATCATCAATAGAAACATGGCTTATCGGAGAGGCTTCAGTAGAGATTTGATGTTCTATTGAACCTTTAATTAGTTGCTCTTTCTTTCTAAATCCCAAGTAAAAACTCACATCTGTTTCTCCCAAAAGATTCATTGGAGCGCAAAGCGCAACAACGCATTGAACTTTAGCACTCAATTTGTTTATTGGGTTATCATCATGCTTGTTTTCATATCCATTTAGTAAACCCAACATACTTGCTAGATAACCTCCTGATGATTCTCCAATAGCTCCGATTTTATCTGGATTGATGTTGTATTTTTTTGCGTTATGCCGAATAAAACGAACAGCCCTTTGAACATCAGCAATCTGAGTCGGGTATTTAAACCTTGGTGTCATCCGGTGGTTTAATGCGAAAATTGTATAGCCAGCGTCTAGCAAAGCCTCTGAATGAAATTTTACTGCTCTCCAATCACTTAGCAATGCAGCATCGAGTGATAATGGTCTAGTCCAACCGCTTCCGGATATTTGAACAATTCCATATCCGTTTGGCTTCTTCGGATAGTAGACATCCATCAGTAGCGCTAAGCCTGAGTAATTTCCATATACAACATGCGTATCTTGCTTAGCTGCATTCGATGGTTTTGATGACGCATTAGCTTCTGCATTTGCAATAATTATTAAAACATATGCAATAATAAGTAATTGAATTTTCTTCATTGGCATTTCTTAGAGTTAAAAATATTTATTAACATTAAAAAAGTGACAAAATCTTGCCTTCGAAAAAAAGACGTATCAAGCAACATTACTTTTGCAAAACTGAACTCGTTGCTTGTATTTTAAATCCTAAGATAGCACTAAAATCGTGTTATTATCGATTTAAGTTGGTTAAGTAATCAGCGCTAAGAACTAATCCATAAGTTTATCATTTTTCGGCGGATGTTGGCGCCGCGCAGTAAATAAACTCACAGCTTTCGGGGCTAAATGGATGCCCAAAACACCATTCAAGCCCACTCTAGCCATCTTCCCGCGGCTTTTGATACTATTCGGCCTTTTAAGCGGCATTTTGAAGTTCATACAATCAACTGAACTCTGCAATTTCGTTTTTTTGTTAGATTGAATATATTTATATCTTTATTAATTTGTGTTATATAATAAAATATTTACCACTAATGACAATCTCTGCTATTTTTTGCGTAGTTTTTGTTTTTTCATAATATGAAAAAAAATTTAACTATTTTCTTATCAGTTTTTTTGTTAGTGAGCGCTCATGCGCAAAACTTACGTAAAGAATATATTATTCATAATAATGTTAATAGGGAATATTTAATATATATTCCTAAGTCGTACGACGAATCGAAACAACATCCATTGTTATTCAACTTTCACGGAGGAGGAGGCACGGCTACAGGCCATTTGCAGTATTCCGATATGCGTAAGTTGGCAGAGGATAACAAATTTATACTAGTCTACCCTCAAGGTAGTAGAATAGATGGAAAAGAAGTAGAAGAGGGAAAAGGGGGAAAAGTGAAGGGGACACATTGGAATCCAGACTTGCCGAGTGTTCTTCATAACAAAAGCAAAGCAGATGATTATGGGTTTCTAGAATCCATGATTGATAAAATTGATTCAGATTATTCTATAAACAACAACAAAGTTTATTTATGTGGTTTTTCTAACGGAGCCGATTTCGCTCTTTCTGCGGCATGCTATTTGCACAAAAAGGTTGCAGCTGCCGCCTCAATTGCTGGGCTTCAATCAGGTGAGATCAATAAAAGTAGTACTCCAACTAACCCTAAAGGAATAATGATTGTTCATGGCGACTCTGATCCAACAAGGCCTTATTATGATGGATTACAATACTTTGGGATTAAGTTTAATATGTCGGTGCCGGAAATTTTAGACTATTGGGTTGGCATAAATCAAATCGATGAGGAGCCTATAAAGAACAGCTTTACTTATGGAGGACAGAAGATTGAACATTCCAAGTATGTAGATATTATGGGAAAAAGTTCAATAGAGCATTATAAGGTTATAAACGGAGGGCATACATTGTTTGATTTTGAAGTTAATGACAAAAGTTTGAATGAAGTTATATGGGATTTCTTGTCTAAGCATAAGATCAAAAAAACCGAACTAGTCATAAAGACAATAGATGCACTTCCATTTACTTTTATTTTTAATTCCGAAAAAGATGCTGTGTATTCTATGGAAGTATCAGAAGATTTAATCGAATGGTCAAAACTTCGAGAGATTAGAGGATCTGGGAATAAAATAGAGGTGGTAGATTCTAGAAAGGCTATTTTTCAAAAACAGTACTACCGGGTTAGGTTATTGGATTAATCGGCACTAAGAACTGCTCCATGAGTTTATCTTTTTTCGACGGATGTTGGCGCCGCTCATAAAATAAACACAGAGCTTTCGGGGTTTACTGGATTGGCCAAAATTCCATTTAAACCCACTCTAGCCATCTTTCCGCGGTTTTGATAATTTTCTTTGACGATTCATTATGAATGGAATGCCAATATTGTTCATTAATGGGAGGTAACGCGTGAAAAATAGATTCATTAATCAATGATCATTCGAAAATTATCTAAATTCTTTTTATCATTACTCAGTAGCTTTTACTTCTGTTCAACTAGCCATGCAGGAGATTTACTTCAACCTGCAAAAATCTTTTCACACAACATGGTACTGCAACAGGGAGGAGAAGTCCCAATTTGGGGGAAATCAAACCCAAACGTAAAAGTAACAGTGGAGTATGCAGGCCAAAAAAAAGTAACCAAAGCCGATGGCAACGGTAAGTGGAGTCTTAATTTGGAACCCATGATTGCGGCTTCTAATCCAAATGTCTTAAAAGTTTTCACAAAGAGTAAAGAATTCAGATTTAACAACGTAGTCGTAGGTGAAGTCTGGTTTTCTGGTGGTCAATCTAACATGGCATATAATGCTGGCGGTATGGCGAAACATTTGGAGTTGGGTAAGTCCCTTTTGGACAAAGCGGATTATCCAAATATTCGGTTTAGGAGAGTAAATGAAACGAATAGTTCGATACCCAAAGAAGATTTGAGTGGTGGGAGTTGGTTTGTATGCAACAAAGACTCAGTAAAGTCCTTTTCCGCAGTCGGTTTTATTTTTTCTAGAAGGCTTCATCTGGAACTAAAAATTCCTATAGGCGTTATTGATTGTTCTTGGGGCGGAACACCGATTGAACCATACATCCCATCTGAAGCATTCAAAGACCATCCAACATTAGACAAGCTATTGAGTCATGCAAAAGCACGGGATTTTGAATCAATAAAAAAGATGCGAGGAGGAACATTTGTAAGAAGTGACGCATGGCTTGCAGGAGCAATTTACAATTCAAGGGTTTCGCCTGTTGCACCATACGCTATTCGCGGCTTTACGTGGTATCAGGCAGAGTCAAATTGCGGTACAGGGGAAGACCCACGCGATTATGCTCACAAGATGAGAGCTTTAATACGCGGCTGGAGGAAATCATGGGATAACACAAATCTACCATTTTATTACGTTCAACTACCACAATGGCACAGCTACGCTTGGACATATGCAAGAGAAGAACAGTTACGAGCATTAGATGAGCCAAAAACAGGAATGGTTGTTACTGTAGATTTAGATTTTAACAATGATATTCACCCACCGAATAAAATTGACGTCGGTGAAAGGCTAGCACTTTGGCCGATGAAAAATGAGTACAATTTATCAAAGCCCACAAGTGGCCCTTTGTTTAAATCTTTTGAGCATAAAGATGAATTCATAATAGTTAGATTTAATCATTCCAAAGCGGGATTAATGATCGGTAAATCAGTTGTTGGAGATGTATTGGAAGATAAGGGTGCTAAATTGTTTGGATTTGAATTAGCCGATGCTCATGGTGTTTGGCACGAAGCAAAAGCTTCCATTGAGAATAATTCAATTATTTTGGACAAATCTGGTATAGAGGAACCAAGAGCGGTGAGATATGCTTGTCACCCTAAAGCTCCAAAAAATAAACAGTGGAATCTCTATAATAAATCCAAACTCCCGGCATCACCTTTTTGCTCTGATTGGAGCCTTATGAAGTATGATCCCACCAAAAACCCAATGCCTAAATAGTTGTGATAATTAGAATCATTGATTTGTTCTCCAGAGGTAAATCAGACAACAAAATTAATAAATTTCATCAAGTGATTAATAGATTTAAACAATTAAAAATAATACTTCTATACATTGCTTTTGTGCCTTCAATCGTTTTCGCCGATCCATTGACTTACAAAGTTGATGGAGAAACGGTTACTGTAGTCGATTGCGATGAGAGTGCTTCTGGAAAGTTAGTTATTCCATCTAGTTATGAAGATAAACCAGTGATTTCCATTGAAGGTTATGCCTTCAACTCTTGTAGTGGTCTGACGAGTGTGACGGTACCAGACAGCGTCACTAGCATTGGAAGGTTTGCCTTTGGTTACTGCAGTAATCTGACAAGTGTGACGATACCAGATAGCGTCACTAGCATTGGACAAGATGCATTCTGGAGCTGCAGTAATCTGCTGAGCGTGACGATTCCCGACAGCGTCACTAGGATTGAGAATATGACTTTCAGGAACTGCGGTAATCTGACAAGCGTGATAATTGGCAATAAAGTCAAAAGCATTGGCCGCTGGGCATTTAGGGACTGCAGTAATCTTACGAATGTGACAATTCCTGAAAATGTCACCCAAATTGGAAGTTGGGCCTTCTCCGGTTGCAGTAGTCTAAAGAGTATTACTTTTGAAGGTAATGCGCCTTCTTCGTTTGGTTCCGATGTTTTCAAAAACTTACCCATTGAGGCGACAATTACAGTTACAGCTGGAGCAACCGGCTTTGACGAAACTTTTGGAGGACTACCTGTTCAGATTCTTAAAAAGAAATTGGCAATTACCTCTTTCAACAAACACGCCGCACCATTTTCCCTCACCTTCGAAACCGAATCAGATTCTACTTACAAAATTGAAGCCTCACACGACTTGCAGAAATGGGGAGAGATAGGCGAAGTTCAAGGCACCGGAAGTTCTGTTAAGTTCCTAGAGCGCCGAAGGGCACTATTCCCAAAGCAATACTACCGAGTTAAGTTATTGGAGTAATCGGTGCTAAGAACTGATTCATAAATTTATTTTTTTTAAGCAGATGGTTTCGATATTTATCGGAACAAAATGCAGCGCCGATTAAGTCATCAGGAACAGGCATTAAAATCATCCCTGCGGCCTTCCACGTTGCCGCTAAGCAAGAAACAATTACTTTGTGAGTTTCTCCACCTTCATCTGCAAAAGTTAGCTCACGATGCATTTCGAAGCGTTTGTCCACTCCAACTACCGGATACCGCGGATCATCGACTTCCAAAGGGCAACCCCAAGCGAAGTCATAACCGCGCTTTTCAATTAGGATAAATCTCAGATTTTTAACAAAGCGCCTTAGACCGTAAGGGTTAGCCTTCTTGGGGTTGTGAATCATGAGGATTTTAATCATTGGAACTTCAGGAGAATCGGTTTCACTTTTCGTCGATCAATTGACAGCAGATTTCATCTTTTACAAACGATAGTTTAGCGGTGAATATTTCCGCGTGATGTTGAATTGCCATGAGTGCTGAGGTTTTTGTCAGTTACGCCCGTGTGGATCGTGTACGAGTTCTGCAACTCGTGGAAAGGATGCGATCTGCTGGTATCGGCGTTTGGATTGACGAAGGAGGCATCCATGGCGCCAGCTTATGGGGGCAAGAAATTGTAGATGCTATAGAGTCTGCCAGCGTCATGGTGCTGATGCTCTCAGATGCTTCAATCAACTCCGACAACGTCGTTAAGGAGTTATCAATTGCGTCCGAGGACAAAAAACCGATCTTGCCGGTCTACTTGCATCAAGCCGAGATTCCTAAGTCGATGCGCTACCAGTTGGCCGGAATTCAGCACATTGAGTATCACGAAGGTAACGAGCAAGCGGCATTCCGGTCTATGTGCGCCGCACTGTCGCGCCTCGGAGTGGCCAACGAAGGAGGTGGGGAGATCGGTGAAAGGTTGACTCCGGTGACTACAAAGCATCAGGGCCATTTAGCTAGGCCAAGCGCTAGATCGAGGAATGTCATGTGGTTTTCAGCAATCTTTGGTTTGGCCGTAATCGGGTTGCTACTGGCAATGGTGCTTAGACCGAACGACACGCCTGAAAAGGCGCTTAATCAGTCACAGGGAAACAAACTAAAATCAAGCGAAGATTTTATTGCGCTGAAAGAAAATAAAACCAGCCTTGCGGTAATTCCGTTCCGCAATATTGGCCCAGAATCGGAAGAGAATTTTTTAGCCGAGGGAATGCACGAGGAAATTGATGCTATGCTATCCATGACTCCATCATTGCTAGTGAAAAACGCATCGCGAATGAAAGACACTAAACTTGACCCGAAAGCCATCGGGGAAGCCCTAGGCGTTGATTCCGTTCTCACTGGGACGGTGCGACAATCTGAAGGCCAACTGCGCGTCACGGTCAAACTAGTTGATATTCGGACCGAGACAAACATCTGGGCCAAAACCTTCGACAAAATGGAGAGAGACGTTTTCTCCATGCAACGCGAGATCGCCCAGAGTGTTGCCGATGGGCTAAAACTCGAACTTGGCCAAGCGCAAAAGCAACAACAGGCTAATCGCCAAACTAAAAGCGTAGAGGCCTACAACCTCTACCTACAGGGCCGCAAAATGTGGCAGACTCGAACTCGTGAGGGCATGCGAGGATCTATCGAAAAATTCGAACTCGCCTTAGCTAAGGACCCCACTTTTGCGCTAGCCCACGTAGGCATAGCAGATGCGTATAATCAATTAGTGGGATACTCTTATGCCGCGCCAAAAGTTGCTTCCCCTAAGTCAGAACAGCAGCTAATCCGAGCTCTTGAGATAAACTCAGATTTATCAGAAGCGTATGCAAGTTATGGAGATGTTAAGTTGTTTTTTCGATGGGATTGGGCTGGATCTGAGGAAGCATTTAAAAAAGCTATATCGATTAATCCAAACTACCCTGAGGCCCGAAGGTGGTATTCTCACTTTCTATTGGTTTCGGGCAGGTATCAGGAAGCACACGAGCAAATTGATATTGGCATAAAGCTAAAATCAGCATCACCCATAATGTATTTCGGTAAGGCTGTTATTTTTTTGCGAGAAAAGAAATTTGAATTAGCAAAAGAACTGAGCATGAAAATGATTTCGGTTGATCCGAATTATGTAATGGGTTTGCACACTTTGGCTCTAAGTGAGTTTGGTATTGGAAATCTTGAAGAGAGTCTTAAATTAGCAAATCAGGGTCTTAGTAAATTTCCAAATTATTCTCAATACATGGTTGCAAAGATGATGGCTCTAAACCGATTGGGGAGGTTAGCGGAAGCGAAACTAATAAGGGATGCCCTATTCAAAAGACAAGAAACGGATTTAGTTCCTTCAATGACGTTAGCGCGTGCGGAATACTATGTAGGGAATATGGATGAAGCTGTTATAAAGTTGGAACAGGCATATGAAGATCGAAACATTCAACTGTTCCCATTCGACCCAAGACAATTATTCGATAAACTAAATGGAAATCAACGGTTTGATGCTATTTGGGAAAAGGTGGGGCTTTCTGAGTTTGTCGAGTAGTCCTTTACATTGTCTTGGTGCCACCCATTTTCAGCAGTCAATTTTTTGGCAATAACAATTGGTTTCTCGGTCAACTGAGATTGCAAACCAGATGTAATGTTAGAGTTGAGGGCCTTAGGCTATTCCAATCTGCCCCTTGAAGTTTGTTGATTCTCTCGGCCACTTGCTCCAAAGCAAACCGTTCTTTCTGATCGAAGAATTCCATAAGCCATTTAATTCTTACACTAAATGGCTTTCTGAAATTGTTATTAAATCATTCGGAGCTCAAATTATTCGCCTTAGGGAGTGAGAAGTTATTTTGTCTTCGGAGGTAAAATGTTGAAGTAGGCCTCACAATCTTCCAACGCCTTTTTCTTTTCATAATGGTCCTTGTAAGTGGCCGCGCTGTGTCCGCAACTTCGAAGCCAATAGTCTTCAACGACTTTCCAATTCCTATTCCAATGCGCGTAGGATGTGTAGCTATGCCGAGCGATGTCTTTCACCCATGATTTGTACAACCCAGCCTCTTTCCTCAAATCATTCCATGGTTTTTTTGAAAAAAACATCTCGCCCGTTGTAGGTAATTTTCCGCCATTGTATCTGTCGGCCCACCACTGCATCCATGCGAGACCATTACCCGTTAAATCAGGTTGGCGGTCACGAGCACCTTTCGAAATTCTGACGCCATTTTCATCTCTCACAGGTTGGTCGTAAAGCACACCGCCCGTAACGTCAGACTCTATTTTCCATTCGTCCATGCGCTTCCACTTAAACCGAACGCTAGGATCATTTACATTTGCCAACTCAGTAGGGCGAGGCCCTGCAAAAAACAAAAACGAGATATAAGGAATTAGCTTTATGTATTTTTCTTTAGTTAATGCGATTTGAAACAGTTTCTCCACTTGCTCTGGTCTAAAAGTGGCAGCGGCACTGGTCTTGGAATACGCAAACAGTTTGGGCAACCTCCTGAAATGATTCTTTTCCCAATAGTCTTCATCCACTAACCATGCCCCGAACTCTTTTGTTTTTTCTGCATATCTAAACTTAGTCCCCTCCGACGCAGCGCCATTAAGACCCTGCTTTAAATTAATCATGTTTTGAATACGCTTTTCCAAGCCATCATAATCTCCCACTGAGGAGGCCCCAATCCAGCCAGATATAACACCCATGACTTGCCTCCATTCTTTTTTTGACGGCGGTTCGAGTTCTTTGTTTCCCCTGCCCCCGTTCGGCCCGGTTTTCATCGCCACAAAACGCTCGATAGATTTTTCGTAAGTTGGCAACGAATGCTTTCGTACGTCTCTTCGGGCATTGTCTTTGAAATCATTCATGAACCAATCCAAGCTATAAGTACTAAGCCCTACTCGCTTTCGCTCAGTGTTCACTTCGTCCACCACGCTTAATGTTGTTAAACCTACTTCAACAATAGTTTCTAAGGTGTTCTCCTCTAGTGCGTTCGCGTAAAGTCGTGAGTTTAGACTCCTTTTACCTAAAAGGTTTGAGGTCTTAATTTTTTCATGTATCTCCCTGAGTTTAATCAACGTTGGCTCGTCGGTAGGCTTAACTTTTCCGGTTAGAATTGCCTCATTCAATTTTGAGGCGAATGCAACAGCCTGATCCCAACTCTCGTGTTCCCTGATCTGATCTTCCTTAGCTACCGACTTCCTCCTGCACCAAGTCCTCCAGCGTTTCCTCATCGGCGTATATTTGGTAGCCTGAACAGTTGACTCCTCAACAGTGACTTTCCCGACCCTTTCGCGCCTTGTTGCTGCTGGGTTAGACTTCTTTTTAGGCATGGAGAAAGATTACCATAATGAACCTAAATTGAACCTTAAAAAGTGATTCCTTTGTTCTTGGGGTCACCTAGCTAAATCGGGTATAATAGTTACCGCGCTTCAATTACAGGACATTTGAGCCGGTTTGAGGCAATTTAAGCCAGTGTAGCTCAGTGGTAGAGCAGCTGTTTCGTAAACAGCAGGTCGCCGGTTCAATCCCGGCCACTGGCTCCACTTTCTTCAACTTGGCGACTCACAAATAGAATCAATCTGAGTCACCTTCCAAATACTAACCGCAAAAACTCTAAATTAAAACCAATTAAAAGAATGTTCAAAGCTATCAAAAATGGAGATCTCGAATTAGTCAGAGAAAAACTTAAAATCTGTAGGAATTTAAATATGGTAGATGAGATGGGATCAACACCATTGGACTGCGCTATTTATGACAGGCAAGCTGAAATAGTAAAATTACTAATCTCAAGTGGTGCTAATCCTAATGCAAGAGACGAGGATGGAGCGACACCCCTACATTTAGCTGTTGATAGAGGAGCGTTAGACATTGTTGAACTATTAATCGATAATGGGGCTAATGTAAACGTTGAGGATGAGGATGGCACTACACCTTTGTATATTTCAATCGAGGAGGGTTTTGAAAGTATTGAACGATGCCTTAGGATAAATGGAGCGAAACGATAATTTTATGGAGAAAAACAACATTCAAGAAAGATTATGCCAATTAACCAAAAAAGATATGGAAATATCAAAATTAACTGATTTAACAGTATGTGAGGTTAGCAGAATTGTAGACTGGGATCACAAAAATAAATTTAATGTTAGCTTTCACATCGCTGAATTTTTCAACAACAAACCTGCTAAGCATCAGCACAATATCTATAGACACCATGAAGCAGATGCATATGAAATATTATCATTATTTTTAAGGTTAGAAAAACAATTTGACAGAATAAGAAACGCTTATATTAAAATTGATTGGAAGTAATCATCCATTTCCAGAATTCTTCGACCTTATTGAAGCCACGAATTAAAATAGCTGAAGCAAAAAGGAATGGTGCTTTATTCCAACTATATCAGCATGATGATAAATTTGGAATTTCTTTAGACGGAAAAGAATTAATGAATTCCAATGCAACAGCATCAGAATATTTGCTTGGCAAAATTGGAGTTGAAAAAATAATTAAAACCAATCCTGCTCGCGTACTCATAGGTGGTCTTGGTCTCGGTTTCACATTAAAAAGTGTCCTAGAAAATACATCTAATTTAGTTCATGTTATCGTTGCAGAAATAATTCCTGAAATAATTGATTGGAATAGATCTTATTTAACTCAATTAAATGGATTTTTGTTAAACGAACCGAGAGTTCAAGTTGAACAAGCAAACGTAGCCGACTTGATGTTCAATACAAAAAATGAAACTTACGACAGCATCTTGCTAGATTTGGACAATGGACCAATCCCAATGACCAATAACAACAATGATTTTCTTTATTCAGTATCAGGAATAAAGAAAATCAAGAGTTTGCTCCAAGACAAAGGCAGACTCGTAATATGGTCTGCTGGATCAGATTACAATTTTGAAAATAGATTGAATTTCTCTTCGATAAAATTTAAAAAAATTCCAGCCAGAAT
>CAJWCX010000017.1 GCA_913031405.1 uncultured Flavobacteriales bacterium
CGATCAAAGCTCTCAATAGTTTCAAGTATTTTTTTGCTGCTGTTGCTAATGGTTCCCTCTGGTATTTTGAATCCAATCTCTTGAGCGAGGTTGAGCTGATAAGGCTTGTTCCTTGCCATTAAGTCTGATTCTCTGCGGTTGATCCAAAAGCAATCTTTTAAAAAGTATCTAAGCGGGTCTAGGCTCATGTGCCATTCGCGATGCATAAACTTTTGCTGTTCAAATTCTACTGTATTTTTTGGAGGGTTTGTTAAATTTGGTTTGAGCCTCCACCATACAGCATCAATATCGGATGCATCAATAACATGACCATCGGATTCGATTTCAATTCTTAATGGATTATAATAATAAGTGATAGAATAACTGCCTCCCTTGTGTGGGTTGAGCACAAAAAAAGAGTCTTCGGGTTCATTCAAAAATGAACAGACTGAGGCGATGTGAGGATCCTCTGCATCCCCGATAATTAGAATACACGACACTTTTCCAGTCTTAAGGTAAGGTCAAATCTTACATGTCGGAATCCGTGTCAGCTCCAACATCATTGGATCGAGGGCTGTTGGTAACGGTTGTAGTCGTTGTTCCTTTGTCAGAATCAACTGAAGCCACACGGCTTGTCAAGGTTGTTCCTAAAGGCTGAATGGTAATTTCTTGATCGTCTTCTGCTTCTAATGTGATGGTGTATTTTTTGCCCATTTTTCTAGTTTTTTTCTTTTGCCTACTCTACACAGTTTTTGGCGTCCCTGTTTTTAAAAGTTTTAAAATGGAGGTTTGATGGCATCCATTCCTTGTTTTAGTCTGAAGTTGAGTACAATTCGAAACAAAGATACATCTTTATTTGAATCAAAAATATGTCTAAAAGGGTACCAATCAGATGATTGATTCTCCATTGAGGTCTGTAGTAAGCACGTCGCCCATAAAGTTGAGAAATGGCCGCACAGCATTGAACTTTTTTTCCAGGTATTTTGAAAGATTTGACTCATGGATGAGGCTATCAGGAATCTTTTGGTGGAAAATGAATTGTTTGAACCTTAAGTTTGTAATTCCTGGGTGATCTTTGTCGAATCCTTTAGGTGCTGTTTTTAGCTGGTCTCCCTGCATTGAGCCCCATTCTTGAATCAACTTTTTCTCCGCTGCCATTTTCTCAAAGTATTCATGGTCCATTTCAATTTCTTTTCGGATGCGGAAAAGGTCCTCTTTATTGGGACCCCAAAATCCAGACGCAACGAAAGAATTATCAGGTTCAAGGTGCAAATAATAACCCCCTCTGAATTTGGGTTTTGTACGGTGAAAAGCAATCCCAAAGTGTGTTTTGTAAGGCGTTTTATTTTTAGAAAAACGAACATCTCTGTAGATCCGAAAAACTTTGTGGCTATCAAGCTGATTTGCGCCATGTAGCTTTTGAAATAAATGACTGGAGAGGGTTTGCACACATTTTTTGGCGTAATCATGGTCGGATTTATGGGCATGAAACCATTCTCTATTGTTATTTTCTCTAAGAGATTTCAAAAAGGCAAACACTTCGGGTTCTAACATGGTTTCTAATTTTATGGAATTTGAAAATAATAAAAACAGGTCAAATCATCTAAGAATCAATGGACTCATGAGAGGTCAAAATCCCTTTAATCAAAGCAGAGCTAAAACCATTATGCTCCATTTCATTTAGACCAGAGATGGTGCAGCCCTTAGGCGTGGTCACCTTATCAATTTCGTATTCAGGATGCCGTTGACCCTCAATAAGTAATTGTGCAGCTCCCTTAACGGTCTGATTAACAATAGCGCTTGCTGTTTTGGAGTCAAATCCAATTTGTATACCACCTTGTACCATTCCCCTTATAAAACGAAGGGCAAAAGCAACTCCGCATGCACCCAGAACGGTTGACGAATCCATAAGATTCTCATCTATTCGAATGCAGGTCCCAATGCCATTGAAACATCGTTCTACGAGCTCGTCGTGTGTCGAGGTTTGCGAAGTAATACAGGTCATCGACGTTCCGACATCTGCTGCTGTATTTGGCATGGCGCGATAAACCGTAGTGTTGTTACCTAGAGTTGTTTGAAGTTCCGTTAGTGAGACTCCGGTGGCCAAAGAAACCACGACCTGATTGTCAGGATCAATTGCTGGAGCAAGTTCTTTGAGCACCTCCAAAACATTGTATGGCTTCAGAGCCAGGAGAATAAGCTCAGCTCCCTCAATGGCCTTGGTGTTGTCGCTCAAGACTTGAACCCCATGTTTTTTAAAGTGTTCGAGGTCTGCGGTGTTTCTTTTGGTTACCGTGATGCGATTTCCCCCGATTTCTTTTGTTTTAATGAGTCCTTTTAAAATCGATTGACCCAGGTTTCCGCAGCCTATGATGGTGATGTTTCCCTTTTTCATTTTCAAAAAAAATATGGATGCAAAGTTAGGCTTTATTCTAACGCTGACTCTAATGAGTTATTCAAGAACCTGGAGTATGACCATGTATTCTCCAATGCGGCTTTGGATTTCATGATTTCCATCACAAATGTCCCAATGACCATCTCTCATTTCAACTTCTAATTGAAGCGCTTTGATATCACCTTCAATATTTTCTAACTTTTCATTTAGATCTTTGATGGAGACATGGCTTTCACAGAACTTGATAAAATAATCTTGGATGGATTGTTGAATATAATATTCAATGTGATCTGTTGTTCTTCCAGCTTTGTTTACAAATTGTTTTTTAACAATTGGGGCTGTAATTAAGTAGGACTTTTCAGCTGGATTTTTGTCAGAGACATTGCTCTGTTGACTCGTTTTTTCTTTTGATATTGAGCAGGATAACAAGATGCTTGAAGCAATTACAAATAAAGAAAAGTCAGATGAGAAAGCTAATTTCATTGAATCAAAGCCTTTTCAACGAAGGTAAGGAATATCTCAAGTAATAGGCCATATGTGGTTTTGTTTGTTATTTAAAAGTATCTCTTTTTGGATATTTTGTATCAGTCATTATGATTTTCCCAACTACTTTTGGAGGATTTACTTCTCCTATTGTCCTCGCCATGGAGTCGCACGAAGATTCTGACCCAATGACATCACCAGTCGTGTTTGTGCTTGGTTCGACTTCGATGATTTCACCAATTTCACCAAGAATAGGGGGGATAGGAGGGGGAGCAATGAATCCTTTTTTCAATTTAATGTTGGCAGTTTGATTCGGCCGTTTCATATTTCCCATTAGGGGTTCGTCTTGTTGTCTCTCTAGTGTATCCCAGCCTAAGATGGCTTCGGGTTTAGGAACCTTAGTCTCATTTAAGGGGATCTGTTTTGTTTTTTCCTCATGTTCACATCCTGTTAACAGCATTAATAAGCTTAGGGCTCCAAGTAAGGATATCCTGACGGGTTTATACCGAACACCATTCTCAATTCGATGATACAATTGATTGATCCACCGTAGATTTTTTGATTTTTTTTCTTCGTTTAGATGAGCTGATGATCAAATGCGTCCACAGATTCGCTCCTTGCTTTTTTTGTCAAGTAATTGGAAATTTCGTCACGGCTCATCTGCGTAAAGTAAACCACTGTTTTATCACATAGTTGACAGTGTCTACCCACCTCGTTAGTACTCATTTTATTCCAGTCTTCGAGGCATGGTTTTTCAATATGCAACTGTCGTTCTTTCATCTCTTTCTGATGGTGTACAACTAAGAGTAATTGACGTTCATTTTATTTACATTAATGATGAATCAGATCTCGAGGATGGGCATAAATATTTTTTATTTAGTCATGAATAAATATTTGATTATTATTTTTATATTGAATTAAAAACAAATAAATATGGGATTATTATCAAATTTAATGGGCAATGCTTCTGAAATTGATCCAGTAGAATTGGAAAAAGATTTTGCACCAATTCTTTTTGAAAACGAGGAGATTGAGGCCGCGTACAAGATTTTTAGAGATAAATGGATTTTTACAGGTAAAAGGTTGATTATGCAGGATATTCAAGGATTAACTGGAAAAAAAGTTGAATATCATAGTGTTCCATATAAGTCAGTCACTCAATTTTCTGTTGAAACAGCTGGATCTTTTGACTCGGACAGTGAAATTAAAATTTGGATTTCAGGACAAGCAACACCATTAAAAAAAGAGTTAAAGAAAGGCATTGATGTCATTGGTCTTCAAAAAAAGTTATCGTCCTATATTTGTCGCTAATTTTATTGAGTAAGTCTTATTAGAATAGGTCTTTGATATGCCTGCCCATTTGCTTAGGACTCATTTTATTCCAGTCTTCTAGGCGTTGTTTTTCAATACGCAACTGTGGTTTTTTCATGGTTTTTTGAGGAGCACTTTTACAGATCAATAAAGTTCATTATTGTTGGCACTATTTCTTTGAAAACAAAAAAGGCAAGGAGGATTCCTTGCCTTTTCATAAATAGAGGCCTCATTTGAGAAGCTTATTGTTCGCTAGAAATTAAATTCTGTCTGTAGTCTAATGAAGATGACATCATCATTATTTGCCTCTTGAGTGATGCCGAAATCACCTTGAATTTTCAAGTTGTGTCCCACAACATATTTTGAAAATCCAAGTGTATATTGTGTGAAGTTATCAAGACCCGTTGCTTCCTCGAAATTAACTTGAGTATATCTTCCTGCAAATTCCCAGTTGTTTTTGAATAAGTATCCACCTTGAAGATTTAGCGCAGATCCTGTATGGTAAACCTCTCCAAGGTCGTTTACAGGGGTACCATCTGTCGCAATTCTGTTGGCATACTCGCCAAAAAAGGACAATCCTCTATACTTGAAGTGTGCATCTGCTTGAATGCTCTGCAGGTCTCTTGTAGTTCCTGCTATATCATTACCCATTTGCCCCCCTTGACGAACGGCGTTGTCGTTGTAATCATAGGTAACACTTAGCATCAGTTTCGGTGTCTCTTCCCTCTTGAGGTCGGAAGCAAAGTAATCCCCTTTTTTTGTGAAATTTCCGAAAGGAAGTAGCTCTACCCTTCCAGTATATGAATTGCCTGAGGACATCCCTTTTCTATTGAGCCCCTCTCCTTGAGAAACGGCTAGCTTGGAACGTATTAAAAACGTTTTTCCAAGGTTCAACTTGTGTCTCAACTGAAAACCAGCATCACGGTCAAGTGTGAAGTATTTATTGAGTAGAGAACGATCTACGAGTTGTAGTTTTTGAGACGAGAATACTCGCTCAATATTACCTGGCATTTTTGTTTGACCAAACCAAATATTCCAATTTCCTGCAAAGTTCCACTTAATCACAGCGTCCAATACCTGTCCATTGTGCACGTCGTATTCAAATTTGTATTGGACTTTAGGACTAAAAGCATATCCATGACCTTTAATTCTCGCCCTACGAACATAAGCACGATCAGAGAAAGTACTATCCGAAAAATCAAATTCTCCGTCATATCTTGTCTGAAAACGAAAGGCTACTTTTGTGGTCCAAGAAGCATCTTTAGATTTGAGGTTGATGATACCTTTTCCAAATGGAGTATTGGTAAGGTCCTGTGCAAAAACCACAGAGAACATGAATAGAAATGGTAATAGAAATAATTTTTTCATTTTTTCATTTTTAAATTCTGGTACAAAGAATGGGATAAAAATTGGCACTCAAACTATCCTTGTTGTATTCTTAACAATAAGTTAACCCAGGACAAAAATGAGCATATGTAAGGGGGTATCTTTTCCCGATTATGATTTTATAGATCTGTAAATCAACAACTTAAATAAAAAACAATGTTAACTTATCGTTAACAATTATTTCTTTTTTTTTGACGATGGTTTACTTCTGTATTTTTGCGTTTGTAATCTATAAAGAATAGCTATGAAAAACATTTTATTTTTCTTTTCAATTTTAATGAGCTTTACCATAAGCCGTGCTCAAGATTCAACAAATGTTTTAGTTAACGACACATTGACTGAAGAGTTATTAGCCTCATCGGATTCTACAATGATGGAGCTGAACGAAGATGTTTTTCAAAATGTTAAGGCTCACTCTAAAGAAGAAGGCTTAAAACTTACTTGGAGCATCAAATATGATATTTTAGACGAAATTGCTGATAAAAAATTAGTCATAAAGTACAATACTAAAATAGGTGCCAAAAGGAATAAGAAGGGTTACGAAGGAAGTGAATGGAAATACACAAAGCCATTTGATATCATCGAGACAAGCTTTGAAATCAAGGATCTAGATGGTGCAGAAAAATACGTTTTACATATTGGTATGGTTGATCAATCTGTGAAAACTGTCAATAAAGATACCGAGGTTGTCTGGTCATCAAAAGTGAAGGCAAAAACAGAGCGTGGTTGGGGTGTCATGAAGTTTTTAATCTTAATAGGTTCTTTAGGCTTGTTTATTTTTGGGATGAAGGTGATGAGTGATGGAATGCAACGAACAGCTGGAGAGCGCTTGCGAAAAATGTTAGGATCAATCACCTCCAATCGTTTCAAAGGTGTTTTAACCGGGTTCAGTTCTACGGCTATTGTTCAGTCATCTTCTGTAACCACCGTAATGACAGTAAGTCTTGTGAATGCTGGGTTATTGAACTTACGCCAGTCTGCTGGGGTGATGATGGGAGCCAACATAGGAACAACAATTACTGCTTGGCTTGTTCTTCTTTTGGGCTTTAAGGTAAGTATTTCGAGTTATGCTCTTGTATTAATTGCAGTTGGAGCACCCTTACTTTTTATGTCATTTCGGAAATCTAAAGACTTGGCAAATGCTATTATAGGATTTGCAATACTTTTTATCGGCCTTCAATTTTTAAAAGACTCTGTTCCAGATCTTGATAAAGATTCCGCCTTGGTTCAGTTTTTTGTAAACTACAAGGACATTCCATTTTTTAGCAATTTAATGTTTGTGATGCTTGGCGCATTGGTGACGGTTGTCATTCAATCATCAAGTGCGGCTATGGCCCTTACCCTCACAATGGTATCAAAAGGAATTATCCCGTTTGAAGTTGCTTGCGCCATGGTCCTAGGGGAAAATATTGGCACAACCATAACAGCCGAATTGGCATCCTTGATTGGAAATGTACATGCTAAAAGATCAGCAAGAATCCACTCGCTATTCAATATTGTTGGAGTGACATGGATGTTGATTGTTATACCCTTCTTTTTAGAAGGAATAGGATGGATCGTTGGGCAGAGTCACGGTGCGGCATTTGACCCTTTAAATACTGGAATGTCTACAGAAGGTATTGCCCTATTCCATACTTTGTTTAATGCAGCCAACGTATTGATATTGATTGGATTTGTGCCGAATTTGGTTCGTTTTGCTGAGAAAAGTGTAAAGTCAAAAGGAGAAACAGATGAGGAGTTTAAGCTGGATTATATTGCTGGAGCAGGTGGCATCGGAATACCTGAAGTCGCGATCCTTGAGGTTAAAAAGGAGGTGGCTAAATTTGGAGAGGTTACTACTAGAATGAATTCTTTCATCAGAACGCTAATAAATGATCAAGACAAAAAGACGAGAAATAAAATGTTCAACAAGATCCAAAAATATGAAGAGATTACAGACCGGGTTGAGGTTGAAGTTGCCAATTATCTAGATCAAGTATCTACTCAGGAAATTACACCTGAAGTGTCTATTCAGATTAGAAGTATGTTGAGTATTACAAATGATTTGGAACGAATCGGTGATATTTACTATCAGATATCAAAAAACATTGAAAGAAAAGACGATCAAAAGATTTATTTCCTCCCTGAACAGCGCGATAATTTGAATATGATGTTGGACTGTTTAGAAAAAGCATTTGAGGTTATGAATAATAACTTAAATTCTGAATTCGGGCACATAAATATTGATCATGCGGTTAAGGCTGAAAGAGAGATAAATCAGCTTCGAAATCAATTGAAAAGATCTTATTTGGAAAATGCAGAAAAGGGCGAATATAAATTCCAGTCAGGAATACTATACAACGATATTTTCTCTTCGTGTGAAAAAGTAGGAGATCATATTATCAATGTTAGCGAGGCAGTCGCTGGTGAACTTTAGAAGGAGATGATATTAAGTGAGTTTATAGGTTATTTGAACCAAGTTGAAGAGTTAAGATTTCGACTTCAAAGCGGAATAGAAGTTCCTTTACATTTTCATATTACAGAACTTGGGATGGTCAATAAAACCTACATTGATTGTGGAGAGACACTTCGAGAAGATTTATTTGTTTCTTTTCAACTGTGGTATGCCAATGACACGGAACACCGCCTATCCACTAAAGGCGCACTATCTATTATTAACAAAGCCGCACAAAGTATAAGACTCCAAGATGCTGAAATTGAAGTGGAATATCAAAGTGATACCATCGGGAAATATGCTCTATCTTTCGAATCCGGTGTGTTTGTTTTACTTTCCAAACAAACCAATTGTTTGGCGGAAGACCAATGTGGCATCATACCCCAAAACGAAAGGGTAAATACAGATTCTCAAGATAATAAAGGAAGTAGTGCATGCGCGCCGGGTTCAGGATGTTGTTAGTGAGATGACGGAAAGAAGAAAATTAATTGATATCGCAAAGCTCTTTCTAAAAATGGGAACCATATCTTTTGGAGGCCCTGCAGCTCATATTGCGATGATGGAAGATGAAGTTGTTCGTAAACGAAAGTGGATGAGTCAAGAACATTTTCTTGACCTAATCGGTGCCACCAATTTAATACCAGGTCCTAACTCAACTGAAATGACCATGCACTGTGGATACGAGCGCGCAGGCTGGAAGGGTCTTGTAGTGGCGGGGATGTCTTTCTTAATTCCCGCAATTTTGATTACAGGTTTTTTTGCTTGGTTTTACGTTTCTTACGGGCAACTTCCCGAAGTAAAACCATTCATATATGGAATCCAGCCCGCGGTAATAGCCATCATAGTTATGGCTGCATACAAGCTAGGTAAGAAAGCTTTAAAGTCATGGCAGCTATGTATTTTAGGCTGTTTAACAATTACGGCTTGTCTTTTTGGACTTAGCGAGGTATTGGCATTATTTACTTGTGGTTTTACCGGTTTAATTCTTTATATTATTAAAGACAATCAATCTAAATTAAATTCGTTCCTTCCATTTACATTAGCAGGGGCTTTTCCACTTGCAGGAAGCATAAAAATATTTTTAACCTTTTTGAAGGTAGGTGCAATATTGTACGGAAGTGGATATGTATTATTTGCATTCTTGGAGGCAGAACTTGTGGCTAATAATTTGTTGACGCGCCAAGAGCTAATGGATGCAATAGCCATCGGACAATTCACGCCTGGACCAGTACTATCAACAGCTACTTTTATTGGCTACCAATTGCATGGATTTTCAGGTGCAGTAATGGCTACAGTTGGAATATTTTTGCCCTCTTTCTTGTTTGTTGCATTTTTAAACCCTTTAATTCCAAGAATGCAAAAATCAAAACCTCTTCGCAGTTTTTTGGACGCGGTCAATATTGGTGCTGTAGCTGTAATAGTCGTGGTTTGTTTGCAAATGGCGAAAGAAACAACATCTGATTGGCGCATGATGTTGATTGCAGCAATAACCCTTATCATTGTATTTGTCTTTAAAAAACTGAACAGTGCTTATATTGTATTGTTCGGTGCGGTATTCGGCTATCTTTTGAGCTATATTTAGTTTATTTAAAGCGCGTGACATTTATTCGCTTAAGATATGATATTCATTAATTTCCTGCGTGCTCATATAATGAATCTCGTCTGGTCCAGCAGCGTTAATGATAAAGAAGTACAAACTTTCCGCATCTTGTTCTGAGTATCCGACGCTCATGTAATAATCAATATATATTTGGTGTTCTTCATGTCCAACTGGATATTCTGTAGCAGAGCTATTCCCATCACTCCAAGCATGTACCCCTATTTTAGCACCTCCGTCCATTGTGCGTTTGGTTCCAGATAAAAAGAAATCTACAGCACCAGATTCTATTTTTGCATGTGATGGCAGATGGATATGAACGTCTTGATTGTGCATCATGAGCGCCGCTTTAAAAAGCTCCTCATCGTCCCTTGAGCCTGGACATTCTTCCATAATCACGTAGCTGATGTTCGGATATTTGTCGAGTAGCCTTTCAATCTGGTTATCTACCCGACTGCCCATATCTCCGTTTACAACGATAGTGGTATCATTTAGAATATAAAAAGGACCAAAGCGGTCCTCGTATCCCTTTTTACAATTTGACAGTCCTAAACAGAAAAGAGAAAGAAGCCCCAAAATGAAACTTCTTTTTAATGATGTTTTCATTGTACTGGATTAAAATTGAATGTCCCAAGAGGTAAGTGTTCCTCCTGCAAAAATCCCCATACCATCATTGACATTCGAATACACCTGAACAGGTGTTGCGAAAGGATTATTAATGGTTCGCTGGTACATATTAAACGATTTCAAATAGTTGAAGTAGGCTTCACTAGTATTCACCAGCCTGATTTCTCCAAATAGATCTAGGTCTTTTAATTCGGCATAATTGATCACACTGAAGGTTAGAGAGTAATTTTGACCATCAAAGTTTTCATCTTTGAGCATGATATATTCGTAAGTGTTTTCAAAGCCGCCAACGTTAAAACTATTCACGGTTTCAATATTAATATCTTCACAAGAAATGGGAAGAGGTTCTCTAAAGTCAATCGTGTCATTCTCCCATTCGTCGACCCAGGTTCCTTTAACCATCACTTCAACCATGTAATAATTGGAAGCCCCTGGAGGGTCCTGAAAATTAATGGTGGTTTCCAAAATGGTCTGACCGTCACTGTTGGTGCTACTCACAGTATCGATCTCATATATAGGAACCCCCGTTGGAATGGAATTTGTCGCATTAACCGTTGTGTAACCATTGGCAACGACTTCAATGGTGTAGCTCTGATTTGGCTGTGGCATTGTGCCGTCTGGTGATGTATACAAGCCGTTTCCTTGATGTATCAATTGGGTGACTAAGTTCGAAGTGCCATTAAAGATGTTTACCGTCGCGTTATCGATGCTGGTATATGTTGTTGTATCGAGAATTCCTCGACTTCTACTGATGTGAGCAGACCAGATGGAGTCATTTGTAAACAGACTATTGACCACAATTCTTGGGGCAATGTCCTGGCTATCAAATTCAATTTCTTTCGTACAGCTACTTGCCAAAAGGAGCGTTAAAAACGAGGTATATAAAAATAAGTTTTTCATGATTTAAAATTTAAA
>CAJWCX010000018.1 GCA_913031405.1 uncultured Flavobacteriales bacterium
TGCTTCTGGCATATACTTGATACACGTTCAGGTTCCTGGAATTGGTGAGCGGGTTTTGAAGTTCTTTGCCGGAATGAGACAAGTTGATTTACAAGGTATATAGTATACCATCAATAATATGTAGAAAGATATAATTATGAAAAATATATATAAAGTAGCTTTTTTAACCTTGGTAATGGTTCCTATGGTTTATGCAGGAAATGAAGACCGGGTCGGTTCGGCTGGGGCTTCCCATTTATTGATTAATCCTTGGGCCAGAAGCTCTGCTATTGGTGACGCCGGATATGCTCAGATTAATGGTTTAGAGGCAACCTACACCAATATAGCAGGTTTAGCATATACTGATAAAACTCAGATTAAATTTAATTCTAGTAATTGGATGGGTTCAGCGGGTATTTCTTTTTACTCTGCCGGTATTGCACAGAAAGTTTCAGAATCATCTAGCATTGCGATCAGTATTCAATCAATGAATTTTGGTGACATTCCAATCACCACTGTTGAGAATCCGGAAGGTAATATTGGTTTTTTCTCACCGAGAACAAATATTTTTAATGTGGGTTATGCTCGAAAATTTTCATCTTCGATATCAGGAGGTATTAATTTCAAAGTGATTTCTGAGAATATCTCGAACTTAAAAGCTAGCGGAGTTGCTATAGACGCGGGAATACGTTACGTAACGGGTGAACAAGAGCAGCTTAAATTTGGAATTACATTAAAGAATGTTGGTCCAGTTATGCGCTACAGAGGTGACGGTTTGGCTCAGCAAGTGGAATATGTTACAACAGGCTTTATCGCTTCGCTTGAGGAAAGATCAGCAACCTTTGAAATGCCTTCTATGCTTTGTATTGGAGGTTCTTATGATTTTATCTTTAACGAAAACAATAAGCTGAACTTGGCATTCGGATTCACGGCAAATTCATTCTTCAATGACCAATACCGATTGGGATTAAACTACGCGATGACTAGTGAAAAAATGGCTTTTAATTTGAGAGCTGGTTACGTTTATGAAAAGAATTTACTTTCTATTGAAAATCGATCAAATGCACTTGTCGGGCCTACTGCTGGATTCTCTATAGATGCACTTGTTGGAGAGAATAAAACCGCCTTAGGACTCGAATACTGCGCTCGTTTTGCAGGGGTATTTGGTACAATCCATACTATCGGAGCAACTATTGATTTAAAATAAAGATTCATTCACTTTTTTGGGACTTTGGGACGATGACTTGAAGTCAGAAATTTTTTAATAAGACGATTGTTATGTCTAAGATTAATTATTACACTTTAGAGGGCTTACAGAGCCTTAAAGACGAATTACACGAGCTGAAGACGGTTCAGAGACCGTCTATTTCCGCGCAGATTGCTGAAGCTCGGGATAAAGGCGATTTATCTGAAAATGCTGAATACGATGCAGCTAAGGAAGCTCAAGGAATTCTAGAAATGAAAATTTCCAAGCTCGAAGATATCGTTGCAAACGCTCGCTTAATTGATGACTCGAGTATTGATAGCTCGAAGGTTTATATTCTGTCAAATGTAAAAATCAAAAATGTTTCGAATGGAATGGAGATTGAATATAAGTTGGTAGCGGAAAACGAGGCTGATCTAAAAGCAAAAAAGATATCTGTAGAATCACCCATAGGAAAAGGACTCTTGGGTAAATCTGTCGGTGATATTGCTGAAATCACTACGCCTGGAGGATCTATGAAGTTTGAAATCTGTGAAATTTCACGTTGATGTCTTCTGTATTTACCAAGATTATTCATGGCGAATTACCGTCATATAAAATTGCAGAAAACGAGAAATTCTATGCTTTTTTGGATATTAACCCCTTAAAAGAAGGGCATACTCTTGTTATCCCAAAGCAAGAGATAGATTATTTTTTCGATATTAATGATGACCTGCTTCAGGAGTATATGCTCTTTTCGAAGAGTGTGGCTAAAGCGATTGAAAAATCTATTCCATGCCTTCGAGTGGGCCTTACTGTTATTGGATTAGAGGTTCCGCATGCTCATATACACCTTATTCCAATAGAGAACATTTCGGATATGTCCTTTAATTCACCTAAATTGAAGATTACCTCAGACCGAATGTTAGAGATACAAGAATTAATTATTTCTAATTTTATTTAGATTATTTAAGTTCGGTGTTGATGAAAAATTGTGCAGACCCTTCATAATTCTCTGCCGATACTTCAAAGGTTTTAGACTGGTGTCCATTGAGTCCATTGGTATCAAATAGAACTGTAATAGTACTGGTTTGATTTGGTTTGAGTTCTTTATTACTTTGCTTGATTTGTAGAACTTCATCTTTATAAGGGATCAGTACTTTTAATTCTGTATTTGAAGTATTTTTAATATTGAACTCAGCACTCAGAACATCTCCAGTTTTGCCATTAAGTATATTTGCCACATGTTTTTCAGTTTCCAACGGAAAGCTGAATCTATTTCGTTTGATGGTCATGCTTTCTATCTCAATTTTTCGTTCGATGCCAGCTGATTTTGAAAAGACGGATTCATTTTGAATGACGACATCATCGCTCGTAGACTGATCTGCTGCATATTCTCCGAATGGAGCAGAGGAGAATATTAATTGTCCCTTGTTATCCGAATTAGCATTGATAAATTCTTTAAAGACGCCCTCATCGACCTCTTTGAAGTAATTCATGAGTGAAGAAATCCTTCTTTTGGTGAGATTAATATTATAAGCGGTATTGGCTACAGGACTCGCAAATCCACGAATAAATAAAGAAACTGTGGATCCTGTTTTGAGTTCGTCGAGAACCATGGTTTTGAATACCTCAAGATCAGCGGCTCCACGATCTACTTGCTCTCTGAAAAAAATATCTAGTTCATTTACGAGTTGTACAGATTCACTTTCTTCCAGACCCTTGGCCACCTCTTTTTTATAGTAATCGTAGCGATCCACATAAAGCTGATAGGTATCCATATAGTTTTGCTTTGTGGTTGTTCTTAACGTAGAAGCATCTGGCTCATCATTTCTGAAATAGAGAGTGATAGGAAGCAATTTCGTCACTATTTCCTCCATGATAATGGTGTCCACTTTGACTTCTTCTGTAATCAATTCTATTTCTGGGTAGTCTGCATAGATGTCGCTACAACAGGTTGGATTTTTAGCATAGTAACTGCCCAAACGGTTAGAAGCCATATAGGTCGTATCGTTATGGCGAAAGTAATAGGTGTCATTTGCAGGGCTATTAATTGGTTCCATTGCATTTATCGGACTTGAAAAGACACCGTCCAAATTAATGCTGTAATGCACGTCTTGCCCTCCAAAACCATTGTGCCAAGGAGAAGAGAAGTAAAGTTTGTTTTCTGCATGGTCATACCATGGTGAAATCTCGTTTTCATAAGTATTGATAATGTCAATATTTCGAGGTTCTTTAAATTCGATGCCATTGATACTTTCAGCCATCCAGATGTCCAACCCTCCTACGCCACCTCTTCTATTTGAACAGAAAAACAGATAATCTACACCATCGACGTTTGCAAACCTTGGCATGGTGCTGTTTTTACCTTTTTGATTGATATTTGGACCTAAAGTGTCTAAAACAGTGAATTTACCATTGCTATAATCTGCTACAACAATGTGACAGGTGAAGCTGAAACCATTGTCATTACATGTGCTATAGTAAAATTTGGTTCCATCTGTTGAAAATGATCCATTGCCGTAATTGTTATCAGGATTGAAAAGGTCTTCATTGATCTGATAAGGTTCAAATCCGCCAATACTATCCAATTTTGAATAGAACAATTTATTCCTATATGATTTACTGTAAACCTCTTCCTCTTGGTTCATTGAATCTGCTTTTAGCGAAGAGAAAACCAACTTCTTATCTTTAAAGTCATGAGGGAATTCAGCATCGTATGAATTGACAGTAAGCGGGAGATGAATTAAGGAATCTTCAGATTTATCTAGGTTTTTAAGTGCCCATTGTGCTGATTCTACCTCTTTTTCTGATTTTTTATAGTACCATGAATTATTTTTACCACTTAGTTTTTTTAAACTGAGTTTAAATGTTTTTAAGGCTTTCGCATAATGACCGTTTTGTTTTTGCATCAACCCAAGGTTCAAGAGACTGTTTTCATATTTTTTAGTTTGTTCTCTTGCATATACTTTGGCATAATACCTTTCTGCTTCAACATAATTTTTATATGCTCTTTGAGTTTCCGCGTATTTCCAAAGTAGCTCAATTGAGTTTGAGTCTTTTTCTAATGCTTGTTTATAATAATCGAGGGCATAATAATAATCACCTTGTTTGAATTGTTCATCTGCAAATGAAATAAGCTTCTTAATTTTGTTCTGAGACAAGCCAGTTAACGTACAAAAAAGAAAATATAACAGAATTAAATATAATCTGGGCATACTCTGTGGATGATGCGTTTTGGGTTAAATTTTCGAATAACATAACGAACGGCAAATTCTATACCTCCTCGCAATTGACTGGCCGGAACCAATTTTGAAAAATTGATGTCATAACTAATACCAACAAAAAGATCTTTGTAGTCGTAACCAAAACTGAGACAAGCGGCGTCTTTATTTCTCCACCAAAGACCTCCATAGAGTGCCGAGTATATATCTTTCTTTCTAGTTAAATGATATTTTCCTGAACCTCCAATAATTAATTCTTTGTAGACACCCTGAGTTGAAAATTGTGCACTAGGAATCACATCCCACTTTTCGTTCAATTTAAAAGTCCCTTTTAAAAAGGCATTCATTCTTATTTCCCGAGGTATATCAAGGTCATAGAAACCTTGATTGGGTCGATTTAGATTATATGCACCAGCCCCAACAAGCACTTTAAATCGATTATTACGATACCACTCATAAATCATACCTGCTCCAATGGACAAATTTGTTTTTCGAGAATTTTGATAAATTTCGTTTGTAGGAGCACCAGGGTCAAAAACGTAACCGTTATATTGATTGTCAAAATAAAGTGCATCCCAATTGATTTGACGGTGATTCATTCCAAAATTCACTCCTGGACGTATAACATGCGTGGAATCTTGAGTTAATTTAATGGCATATGATATATTTCCCTGCATTTCTACAGTTCTGAATTTACCATCTCCAGCTTGGTCATTAAATGTATTGACCCCCCAGCCGAAGTTCTTGAATTTACCATCCACAGATACAGCTGTTGTGCTAAAGGGCACTGTCACGCTTCTCCACTGATCTCGATAATTCCCTATGAATCTGAAATCACCATCAAAATGTCCGGCATGACCTGGATTTTGGAATAGTTGGTTATCGTTAAATTGTGACCAATGTATATCCTGGGCTCGTGAAAGACCTGCTAGAATAAACGATAAGAAAAATGAAAGATAAAGGAGCTTCATTCTTAACTGATTTTCAGTCTAAGTTACAACAAAAAAACCAATAAATAAATTAAGGAGTTGTCAATGAAACGGGAATGATTTTACCGTTTAAAAATCGGCCTTGTTTGTTTGCAAAGTCATAAATGTAAGCCGCCATATCCTCAGGCTGAATCTCTGCTTTAAACCCTGGAAATGCTTTTTCAAGCATGGCTGTTTGTACTGCTCCCAAACAGAGACAGTTCATTTTAATTGAACTGTTTTTATATTCTTCAGCAAAAACTTCTGTAAACGCACATATCGCTGCTTTTGAACTGGAATAGGCTGTTAGTCCAGCGAATTTTGCTGAGCCTTGAAAACCACCCATTGAGCTGATATTAACAATATGGGAAGAAGCTTTATTTAAGTATGGTAAGGTATACTGTGTTACCTCCATTATCCCTGCTGAATTAATTTGATACGATTTGTTGAGGTCATTTTTTGTCAACTCATGAAATGGCTTATTGACGAGATAACCAGCATTATTAATGAGTATGTCGATTGAAACGTGATTTTTTAATGCAGATACAAATTCATGCTTATTCACCGACTCGAGATCAAGATGATAAGAATGCACGTTACTATATGAAGAAAAAGAACGGTCCATTAAATCTAAACTTCGAGAAAAGCAAACAACATGGCAACCCTCTTTTGCAGCTTTTTCGACTAGGGCTTTACCAATACCAGTGCTCCCACCTATGATTACAACGGTTTTATTCATCAAAGCTAATTTTTAAAATTTCGCTTGTTGGGTGTGCTTGACAGGTTAATATGTAACCGTCTTTTACCTCTTTATCCGAAAGCGAGTAATTCAAATCCATTGATGCAGAACCCTCGATCACTTTCGCTTTACATGAACAGCAAACTCCACCGAGACATGAGTAAGGAGCATCTAGTCCTTCTTCTTCAGTTGCATTAAGTAGTGAGCTTCCTTTACCAGAAAGTTCAAATGTGGCTTCATCATCGTCGACAATGACGGTTACGGTTGAAGTTCCATCAAAAGCGGTGGTTTTTTTTTCACTTCTTGTTTTTACTGGAGTTGTAAAAAGCTCAAATCGTATTCTTTCTTCAGATATTCCAAAAAATTGGAGTGTTTCCCGAGAAGAGTGAATCATTTCTTCTGGTCCACAAATTAAGAAGTAATCATTTTTTAGTAGTTCTATATTTTCCTTAATCAAAAGAGTTAAAGATTCCTTATCGATTCGTCCTTCTCTCATTGACGCGGATTTTTCTCGACTCAAAAAGTGAAATGTTGATTTTAAGGATAGTTTTTTCAGATCTTCAATGAAAATGGCCTCTTGAAGGGACTTGTTTCCATAAATCAGGTTACAATCTTTTTCGCTAGTGTTAGATTTTAATATGGAAAGTAACGGTGTGATTCCACTACCAGCGGCAATGGCAACAAAACTTTTTGCATCTTTAGGCAAGGTGAAATTACCCGTTGGTGCAGAAACGGATATGGGTTTAGAAAGATCTTTTAAATCATTTATCCAATTCGATACGACTCCATTTTCAACCCGTTTAATAGCGATTTGAAGTGGCTCATTGGGATGACTACAAATAGAATAAGATCTACGGTATTCATTATTATCAATATTCACAAGAAGGGTGATATATTGTCCTGGTTCATAAATGAATTCGGCTTTTAATTCTTCTGGCACATCAAATTCAAGAGCAACAGCTTTTGAGTTCAATTTATGAATCTTCGATATCATTACGTCATAAAAACCCTTATGATTTTTCTTTAATTTTTTCCCAAAAAGACCGAACATACCCATAATTTAATCGTCAAATGAAACAATTACCTTTTCTGTTTTTGGATGTGCCTGGCATGTTAAGATATAACCCTCATCTACCTCTTCTTGTTCAAGTGCATAATTTATATCCATACTTACCTTCCCTTCTAGTACCTTTGCTTTACACGTGCAACAAACACCACCTTTACAAGCGTAAGGAAGTTCTACGCCTATTTTTTGGGCAGCATCCAAAATGTTATCGGCATTTGAGTTTAAGGGAAATTCGTATTCGTCACCATCAAGAATCAATTCAACAGTACTGTCAAAGGATTCTTCTTTGGATTTCTTTGTTTCTTTTTTCTTCTTTAAAGTGGTACCAAATAACTCGAGATGAATATTTTGAATCGGAATATTGTGCTCGAGCATTACTTCTCGAACAGCCAAGGTCATTTCTTCAGGCCCACAAATAAAAACCTCATCGATATCGATTGAATTGAATAATGTAATAAAAAGTTTTTCACATTTATCTCGATCAATTCGACCTTTCTGTAATGGGTTCCCGAGATTTTCTTTCGAAAAAATATGCACCACCGAGAATTGATTCAGGTGTTGATTTTTTAAGGCTTCGATTTCTTCTCTAAAGATAACTGATTTAAAACCTTTATTTCCATAAATCATGGTCACGTGACTGAGAGGCTCATGTTTTAGAATACTTTTTGCAATAGATATTATAGGTGTGATTCCACTACCCGCGGCAAACAATACGTAGTTTTTTGAATTGGAGGCATCAGGCACATGTCTGAAGTTACCTGTAGGGCACAAACTTTCTATTGAATCTCCTGGATTTAAAAACTGATTGGCGTAAGTTGAAAATAGTCCGTTTTCAACTTGTTTAATGGCTACCTTAATGATTCCTGAAGAGGGCTCAGAGCATAGAGAATATGATCTTCGAACCTCTTGGTCTTTTATTCTTGTTTTCAAGGTCAAGTATTGACCCGAGACGAAGTCAAAGCTTTTTCTATATTGGCCGGGTATGGAAAAGGATAATGATACGCAGTCATCAGTTTCCTTAACGACCTCCTTAATTGTCAACTTATAAAATTCCGAACCCATAAATTCTTCTGATACTTCATCAAATTTAATCAATCTGCGCTTCTAGACAAGAGCTTCAAAACAATGTTGGCTGAAATATGTTTTAAAAGGAATAGTTTATCCCTATATTTGTAAGTAAAGCAGGATTCATGGAAAAGGTTGATAATAAAGATTTAGAGAAGAAATTCCAAGAAAAAATAGATCAAGACATCAAGATTGAACCGAACGATTGGATGCCAGATAATTATCGCGATACGCTAATCAGGCAAATCTCTCAGCATGCTCACTCGGAAGTTGTTGGGATGCTTCCTGAAGGAAATTGGATCACCCGGGCACCCAACTTGAGAAGAAAAGCTGTTTTGTTAGCAAAAGTGCAGGATGAGGCAGGTCATGGCCTGTATTTATATAGCGCAGTAGAAACATTGGGGGCAGATCGAGAGGATACCATTGACGATTTGCATTCTGGAAAAGCCAAATACTCCTCTATATTTAATTACCCTACTTTAACTTGGGCAGACATGGGAGCTATTGGCTGGCTAGTTGATGGTGCAGCCATTATGAATCAAGTTCCATTATGCAGGTGTTCCTATGGCCCCTATGCACGTGCTATGGTCCGTGTTTGTAAGGAAGAATCTTTTCATCAACGTCAGGGATTTGAAGTAATGACTAAACTAGCGGCAGGTACTCCTGAACAAAAAGAAATGGCTCAAGATGCATTAAATCGATTTTGGTGGCCTGCGCTTATGATGTTTGGTCCTAATGATGCAGACTCTAAACATACTGAGCAATCCATGAAATGGAAAATAAAGCGTCATACCAACGATGAACTTCGTCAGCAATTTGTTAATGTGACCGTGCCTCAAGCTGAAATGATTGGTTTAACTGTACCCGATAAAGATATTAAATGGAATGACTCCAAAAATGGTTATGATTTTGGTGCCATCAATTGGGATGAGTTTTGGCAGGTGGTTGGTGGAAATGGGCCATGCAATCAAGAACGAGTTGAGGCAAGAAGAAAAGCAAAAGAAAATGGCAGCTGGGTGGTGGAGGCGGCAGCAGCTTTTGCAAATAAACGGATGAAGAAAACGGCATAGATATGACAATAGAAAAGAAAAATTGGCCGTTATGGGAAGTTTTTATTAGAGGTAAGCAAGGTCTCAACCATAAACATGTGGGTAGTTTGCGTGCTTCCGATTCAGTTATGGCGATCAAAAATGCAAGAGATGTATACACACGCAGAGCTGAAGGAATTTCTATATGGGTGGTTCCTTCAAATATGATTTCTGCGTCTGATCCATGCGATGAAGAATCACTTTTTGAACCCTCACAGTCTAAGGTATACCGACACCCTACTTTTTATGATGTGCCTGACGGAATTTCACACATGTAATTATGACAACCAAAGAAGCACTATATAAGTATGTTTTGAGATTAGGAGACGATAGCTTGATTCTAGGACAACGTCTTTCTGAACTGTGTGGGCACGGACCTATTCTGGAGGAGGACATAGCGACCACAAATATTTCTTTAGACTTGATTGGACAAGCCACTTTATTTTTAGAGTACGCAGGTTCACTTTCTAATGAGTTCAAAACCAATGATGAGTTGGCTTTCTTAAGACTTGAAAAAGATTACTTAAATGTGTTGTTGGTCGAACAACCGAATGGGCATTTTGGTGATACAATCATGCGACAATTTTTATTTGATGCTTTTCGATTACCTTTATTAACAAAACTTCAGGATTCAAAAGACAATACGTTATCGTCTATTGCGGAGAAGGCTTTAAAAGAGACTAAATATCACCTGAGACATTCTTCAGAATGGGTGGTTCGTCTTGGGGATGGAACAGAAGAATCTCATCATAAGATTCAAGAATCATTGAATACTTTGTACCGTTATTCACATGAGTTGTTTTTTGTAGACGAAGCAGACGTTTTATTGCAGCAAGAGGCTATTATTCCTGAGCTTGATGATATTAAATCACAATGGAGCCAGACCATTAAAGATGTATTAGAAATGGCCACTCTTTCCTTACCTACGAACAATTGGAAGTTTGAAGGAGGTAGAATGGGAAGACATTCAGAACACATGGGGTATTTATTGGCGGAAATGCAATACATGCAGAGAACTTATCCCAATATGGAATGGTAATTTCTGAAGGTGAAATATGGGAATTGTTAGAGGGTGTTTTTGACCCAGAAGTCCCAGTTTTATCTGTTGTAGACCTTGGGATTATACGATCTGTTTCGATTGAAAAACAATCGGTTTATATTACCATTACACCAACTTATATAGGATGTCCAGCTATGCAGACTATAGAGAAGGATATTGAGTCAAGGTTCGCGGACTCAAAAATCAACAATTATAAGATAACAACTTCAATTTCTCCGGCTTGGACTACCGACTGGATGTCAAAAAAAGGACGTGAAAAATTAAAGGCCTACGGAATAGCGCCCCCACAAAATGAACCGGATAAGTCCAGTCTTTTTGCCCACCCTGTAATTGTACCTTGTCCGTTATGCGATTCTGATGATACGAAAATGATTAGTCAATTTGGAAGTACTGCATGCAAAGGGCATTACCAGTGTAATAAATGCAAAGAGCCTTTTGACTATTTTAAGTGCTTTAGGTAGCCTTTCTTTTAAAGGATAAGGTGTCTAGCCAATAAATTAACTTTAATGAGAAACTATTTGTAGGACCATTATTAAGGGTATTTCCGAGGGTATTCCAATATGGATCGTTTACAAATGAATCCTCTGTAAAGATTGAGTTTTTCCAAACCAAATTAAGTTCACTTCCTGGAAGGAATACCCATCTGAAAAACAGGTCTATCGTAAAGGCATTATAATTGTTATCAAACGCAGAAACACCATCGGCATCAAGTCCCGTGTAATCATCAAGTCTATTCAGCCTGCCGTTACTTAG
>CAJWCX010000019.1 GCA_913031405.1 uncultured Flavobacteriales bacterium
TGCATTGACATATCTAGAATTGCAATCTACTGACATTGCCAAGCCCTTTTTTGAACCCTTGATATTGACAACTCCTGCATCCGAAGGAACATTCGTAGTCATTGTTCCTGTCCCCACCATAGAATCGTACTGTTCATACACCCATCTTTTTGAGGCAATATTCGGCGTCGCAAGTAGAGCCATAGCCACTTTTTTAAGTTCGTCAGGTTGAGGAATGGAGTCAATAGTAAACTTTTTAAACTCATTGTAATAAGTTGGTTCTTTATACTCTCTCTCATATTGAGGAGCTCCTCCTCCTAAAACTAGAGATTCAGCTGGCACATCGCCAACCAATTCTCCACCCATATAATATTTAATTCTTTTGGTATCAGTAACAACACCTATTTGTTCCGCGTGAAGATCCCATTTAGTAAAAATGTCTTTTACCACATCCTCTTTTCCTTTATGAACAACCACAAGCATACGTTCTTGAGATTCTGAAAGTAAAATCTCATAAGGCAACATGTTACTCTGCCTTGTCGGAACGCGATCCAAATTAATTTCCATACCAACCTCTCCGGCTGCACTCATTTCACATGTAGAGCAAGTTATTCCGGCAGCGCCCATATCCTGCATACCAACAATAGCATCCGTTCTCGAAAGCTCCATAGTAGCCTCTAAAAGCAATTTTTCCATAAACGGATCTCCTACTTGAACAGAAGGCAAATCAGATGCTGAATCTTCAGTGATATCTTTAGATGCAAAAGCAGCTCCAGCGATACCATCCTTTCCCGTTGAGGAGCCAACAATAAAAACAGGATTACCCGGACCTTTAGCAGTGGCTGAAATCATGTTTTGAATATCAATGACTCCCGCAGAAAAAGCATTTACCAAAGGATTGGTGTTATACGAATCATCAAAAGCAACCTCCCCCCCTACAATAGGGATCCCGAAAGCATTTCCATAATCTCCAATTCCTTTTACGACTCCTTTTACCAACCATTTAGTACGGTCTCGTTCAATGTTACCAAAACGAAGAGAGTTCAATTGAGCAATGGGGCGAGCACCCATGGTGAAAATATCTCGATTGATACCTCCAACTCCAGTGGCAGCGCCTTGATAAGGTTCTAAGGCACTCGGATGATTGTGAGATTCAATCTTAAAAACACATCCCTGACCATCTCCTATGTCAACAAGCCCAGCGTTTTCTTCACCCGCTTTAACCAACATATGAGGTCCATCTTTAGGAAGTTTTTTTAGCCATAATATTGAATTTTTATAAGAACAATGCTCAGACCACATTACAGAATAAATAGCTGTTTCTGTAAAATTTGGTGTACGACCTAGAATGTCTTTAATCATTTCAAATTCATCTGGTCTCAATCCCAAATCTACTGCCTGTTCTGAAGTAGCTTCCTTTTGAAGTGTTTCACTCATGTGTATTCATTTTATCCCACAAAAGTAAGGATAATAAGCCTACGTATTTCGATAAAAGAGAATAAAATGATACCAATAAAAGTTTAGAAAGTACCAGGAGTTATTGTGAGGGTAAATATCATTATTTTAAGTATTTTTGTGTCCTAAAATTTATGGATATGAGTTATGATATTATTGTAGTCGGAAGTGGACCTGGAGGATATGTTACAGCCATTCGTGCTTCACAGCTCGGTTTAAAAACAGCTATCGTTGAAAGAGAATCACTTGGTGGTATTTGCCTTAATTGGGGATGCATACCAACAAAAGCATTATTAAAATCCGCTAATGTATTTGAATACCTCAGCCATGCTGAAGATTATGGAATCACTGTAAAAGAAGCTAAGGCTGATTTCAGTGGAATGGTCAAAAGAAGTCGTGACGTTGCCGATGGAATGAGTAATGGCATCAAATTTCTTATGAAGAAAAATAAAATTGATGTTCTCAATGGAACGGGAACTATTAAACCCTCCAAAACCGTTTCTGTAACTGATGAAAATGGTAAGTCGACAGACTTTGTTGCTGACAAGGGAGTCATTATCGCCACAGGAGCGAGATCCAGAGCGCTTCCAAATCTCCCCCAAGATGGAGAGAAAATTATAGGATATCGACAAGCGATGACGCTTAAAAAGCAACCTAAAAAAATGGTTGTTGTCGGTTCTGGGGCAATTGGTGTTGAATTTGCCTACTTCTACAATGCGATTGGAACTGAGGTCACTATAGTTGAGTACATGCCAAATATTGTCCCTGTAGAAGACACCGATGTATCAAAGCAGCTTGAAAAAACATTTAAGAAATCAGGTCTTAAAATTATGACCAATTCTTCCGTTGAAAGCGTTGATTCAAAAGGGAATGGCTGTGTGGTTCATGTAAAAACAGAAAAAGGTGAAGAGAAAATTGAATGCGATGTTGTATTGTCTGCAGTTGGTATTCAAGCCAATATAGAAAATTTGGGTCTTGAAGATGTGGGCGTTGTTGTTGACAATGGAAAAATCTTGGTAAATGACTTTTACCAAACAAATATCCCAGGTTATTATGCAATTGGTGATGTAGTACCAGGACCTGCACTTGCACATGTAGCCTCGGCAGAAGGTATTGTTTGCGTTGAGAAAATTGCTGGACACGAACCCGAACCCATTGATTATAGTAATATTCCTGGATGCACTTACTGTTCTCCAGAAATTGCCTCCGTAGGTATGACTGAAAAAGCGGCCAAGGATAAAGGTCTTGATATTAAAATTGGAAAATTTCCATTTTCCGCCTCTGGAAAAGCAAGTGCAGCTGGAGCAAAAGATGGATTTGTAAAATTAATTTTTGATGCAAAATATGGAGAACTTTTAGGTGGTCATATGATTGGAGCTAATGTGACCGAAATGATTGCTGAAATTGTGGCGATAAGAAAATTAGAAACAACAGGTCAAGACCTGATCAAAACAATTCATCCTCACCCTACCATGTCGGAAGCAGTAATGGAAGCAGCGGCGGCGGCGTATGACGAAGTGATCCATCTTTAATCAAAACCTGATGAAATATTCGGTATTACTTTTTGGAGTGCTTTGGGGTTTTCTTTCAAACGGTCAAAATACCGTTTGTCTATCTATTGAGAACAATCCCAACACGAATGTTTCTGGCTTGAGCCCGTTCACGAAATACGTGAACGTTCTTGATTGTTTTAGTGTGTACGCTGAAAGCACTATATCTGATGCTAAAGTCCTTCATGCAGCGGCAGTTGCGGCTGAATTATTGGACAACGATGAAAATGGATTTGTAGATGATCCTGCGCTCAAATCGGCGCTTCAATCAAGTGATGCCTTAATTCCCATTTTCTCGCAGGAAAACAGCAGTACCGAAAATCAGTTTTTCACGCAATACAACGGAGAAGGAGCGGCAGCGGTGCTTTACAATAATGAAATGGACCCAAACCAAACAGGCTTTTGGGGAAGTGATGCTACAGTGGAAGAGGTAATTCATGTCATAAATGCAATAGGGCATACTTCAATATATCCCAACGCATTCTCTATTGAGCCCAATTCCTCGCTTATGAGTGAAGCCATGGATGTAGCCCGAGGAGGACAATTTCTTACGGTGCCTAATCAATATCCTATCAATGCGTGGTATCATTACGACGACCAAACCTGTGATTATGGCTGTATGGCCATTGAGTATATGTACTGGTCAATCGTCTCATGGATGGGTATCTTAGACGACCCATCGACTTGCAACGGCATTGCGAACGAATGGGAACCTTGCTCCCCTTCACTATTTGAAAGCACCGATATACTGATGCATGCTTTAATTACTGATCCTCAATATCAGCTTCCTCAGCTGGCTCCAAATGGAAATTACTGCCCTCAAAATAATGGCATCAGTATAGAAAATAATGACTCCCAAGCCATTGTATATCCAAATACAGCAAATGAGATTATTCATATTACCAATATTAAAGGTGAGACCAAAATCATTGTAAAGGATGCTACTGGAAAAAAAGTACATGAAAATACTGCATACAAGACTGATTATCAATTGAATGTTTCTAAATTCAGTCCTGGAATATATCACATATCCCTTGAGAGAGAGATCACTTCTGAAGTCATCAAAATAATCGTTTACTAAACAACGATTGAACAGAATATTTTGTAGCTTAAAAACATGAAAAAAGTCATCTTTATTATCTTTTTGGGTTCGCTTGTTATTGGGCGTTCTCAAAATAGCTTGGTTATAAAAACAAATAATCCATCAAAAATATTTTCAAATCAGCAGTTAAGTGTAGCTCAAATTTATGGCGACTATTACTTGGCACACTCGACAAAACCCTTTACAATCGATAAAAGTTGGATCTTTAGTGTAAGACCTAAAATGGCAAACAAACACATCAGCTTTGAAACGAATGAGCTCATTATCAGAATAAAAGAAGAGTTATCAGAACAACAACTCAACCGATTAAAATCCTTTGGTGAAATTATCAAAAACCCTCATAACCCCTCACTTTGCCTTATAGAAACGATGGATAAGCAAATTGAAGGTGTGATTCAAAAGAAAGAAATATTAAAAACATATGATTTCGTAAAAAGTGTACAAGTCAATCAATATTTCACATTAGAAGATTGCTCAAATGACTCCCTGTATTCATACCAATGGTATCTCGAAAACACTGGATCACCGATTCAATATAACGGATTGCCAGGAGCTGATATTAATATAAATAATGCTTGGTCTATTTCAAAAGGAGATTCAATTGTCGTGGCCATTATGGATAGCGGAGTGGATACGCTGCACCCTGAATTTAATGGCCGTCTGCTTCCCGGGTTTGATGCGTTTGCAACAGACAGTATCAATACAAATGGTTATCCTTTTTTAGACTATAGTCAAAACGCCCATGGCACGGCTTGTGCAGGAATTGTTGGGGCAGCACAAGACAACACCATCGGTATTAGTGGTATCGCTCCGAATGTGAAACTTGTTCCGGTACGTATTTTTTTTTACATCGCACTAGGAACAGACATTGTGCCTTTTACCAATATGAACGCCTTAATCACCGGTTCTGCGTATTCCTGGAATACCATGGGTGCAGATGTAATGAGTTGTTCAGCCGGTCTATCTCCGGAGTACATCAATCTACTTACCATTGATACAACGATATGCAATGAAGAATTGCGACTGGCTTATTCACAAGGACGAAACACAAAAGGCTGCGTTATGTTATTTTCAGCAGGAAATGATAACATCAATCAGGTTTTATGGCCAGGAAATATGAAAGAAAGTATAGCTGTTGGAGCAAGCGACATGTGTGATACTCGAAAAAGACCCAATGACTGCTCAGGGGAAAATTGGTGGGGAAGTAGCTATGGAAATAGCTTAGACTTGGTGGCACCTGGTGTTAAAATCGCCACATGCGATATTTCGGGAGAATCAGGATACACCACAAACGATTATTCCTTAACCTTCAATGGAACAAGTGCAGCATGTCCGATAGCCGCGGGTGTAGCTTCTCTTTTGCTTTCAGAAAATCAAACATTGACCTCAGACGAAGTCAAGCACCTATTAAATGTTACAAGTGAAAAAGTATCCAACTATGCCTATGATAGCATCGGTATTCACGGAACTTGGAATGAAGAAGTTGGACATGGTAGAATCAATGCTCACCTAGCTTTGTTACAGGCTTACAATGCATCCATATCAAATACTCAGAATGAAAATCCTTTTACTGTATTTCCAAATCCAGCAAAGCACAGTATTTCTATTGCAGGAATTTCAGATCCGACAAGCTTTGTAATCTTCGATATTTTGGGAAGAATTCAACGCAAGGGACAAGTTGAAAACTCAGAGAATATCATTTATTTGGAAAGCTTAGAAACGGGTGCTTATTTCTTGAGAATTGGAGGGCAAAGTCTCCCATTTAAAATACAATAGTATCAGCTGCTGTAAAAGAGCATCCCTACCGTAAAAGCATCAAATACTGTTTGTAAAATCCATAAATACCTGAATGGATTGTCAAGATCATATTTCCAAAAAATAAAGGCTAAAAGCAGCGGAGCAAAAGGACTTATCCAAAAGAATGATTCTGTCAATCCTAAAAACAAAAAAAGAACAAAGATTATAAGGTAAAAAATAGAAAAACTTAAGGATCTCTGAATTCTCCACAATAAAATGCCTAGTAGAAGAAAAAAGATAGCTAGCAATTTGAGGACATCAAAAAACATACCTTGATCCCAATTTTGGAGGTCATTATGACCGAAAAGACTTCCTAAAACAAGAGGGTTGTAAAATAACTTTATAAATACCGAAGCAAAATAAATCCATACATAAGCTTTCAGAGATTTTTTATTCCAGAAAATAAATTGAACAAAAACTAAGAAAAAGACAAGGTCAAAAATGGGAAAAGGAAGCAGAAAAAATCGAGTATCCAAAAAAAGACCTAAAGCATACAAAAACATGGTCAGTATAGCAATAGATACGAGTTTTTCTTCTTTAATCATCTTGACCTAGAACATCATAGATATAATCAAAAGTAGACAAGATCTCTGGAGCGCCATCGACGATTGCAATATCATGCTCAAAATGCGCACTCGGTTTTCCATCAGCGGTGACTATGGTCCAATTATCTTCCAACGTGACCACCTTCTCGGAACCCATATTGATCATTGGCTCAATGGCTATGGTCAATCCATTTTGAATCTTTTTTCCGCGACCACGTCTCCCATAATTGGGTACCTGGGGTTCTTCATGAAGCGTTTTACCTAATCCGTGACCAACCAAATCTCTTACCACGCCATAACCATTTGCTTCGGCGTGACTTTGAATGGCCCATCCAATATCTTCAAGGCGATTAGAAACAGTACATTGTTCAATCCCCTTATAAAGACACTCCTTTGTTACCTTCAAAAGCTTCTTTACCGCTGGATCCACATTACCAATTTGAAAGGTATAAGCATGATCTCCATAATAACCCTTATATACCGCCCCGCAATCCACGGAAACAATATCTCCATCTTGAAGGGGACGTTCTGTAGGTAAGCCATGAACAACTTGTTCATTGACCGAAATCAAAAGCGTGCTCGGACAACCGTACAAACCTAAAAATCCTGGAGTCGCATCCTGAGAAAGAATGTAATCATGAGCCATTTTATCGAGCTCTTTCGGGGTTACTCCCTCACGCATATACTTTGCGATAAGACCCAAGGTTCGGCTGACAACCTGGGCAGCATCCCGCATGAGGGCAATTTCTTCTTTCGTTTTATATAAAATCATATGTCTACTCAAAAATGACATGGGCTGCAAATTTAGGTAATTATCGTTTGATGCAGGCTATTAAAGTTTATTTAACCACTTCAAGGTATCTACCCCATCCGCATAATCACTTAAACCAGGCTGCTGAGAAGATCCAAAAGGAAGATAATCTCTACCCACAATGCACTGAACATGATCCTCGTTCTTGTTCAAGTATGCATTCAATTCATCATTGTTTTTATAAAAATGATAGTGTAACATTCCTAAAGGAGAAAACAACTCCTTCGACTCCTTTAGCAAGACAAAATTATTATCTAACAATGACTCCTGATTGAGAAGGTGAACAGCCTTGTTGTAATCATAATTATTACCATATTTCTTGTTATTGATGATGTCACCCATAACAACAATACCTTCAAAGACCCTGTTCATGTTATAACCATCCGGTAGGATAAGATGAGATACATTTCTACAGCCCCGACCATAATAATCAAAAATATCACGAGCTAAAAATTCAATATCCTCCTTTGATTCTTTACCTGTTAAAATGGCTATTGAAGTACGATTTGATCTGAAAATATGAGGGAATTTTGAGAAATATTGCTCAAAATAAGTAGCACTAGAATCACTACCTGTTGCAATCACCGCATCAAAGTCAGAAATTTTACCCTCTGAAAATTGAATTCGATCCTTTAAGTCAGGCTCGAATACACTTAAAAAAGAGGCAAGCCTAGGTAAAAGATATAGATCGTCAGAGCTAAGTTTCACAAGTATCTTGTGTCCTGAAATCAATACACTTAAAAAGTCATGAAATCCCACCAAAGGAATATTTCCTGCCATGATCACAGCCACAGTACTTGGAGTTTCAGCAAAATTGTAATTGGCGGTCCATGTTTTTAAATCTTTTTCAGACAATAAAGAACCCAAACTCAACAAAGATTTGCGCACCATATCCTCTGTAAACCAACCGTTATAATGCTTTTGCTTTAAAATCAATTCATTAAAATCTTGATGCTCTTGCTCCGTAATCCCAAGTTCAAAGCCCTCCCATTTTGTAGAAGACCCAAAATGCATCATCACTCTACCCAATTGATGAAAAGCACGTTCTATTTGTTCTTTTTTCACGGCACAAATATAAGAAGCTTCTACTTGCTGAATCGAACAAATTCATTCAAATTGCGTTTCAAAATCTATATTTGTATAAATCTCTTGATGTGGCTATAATGATTACAGACGAATGCATTAACTGTGGAGCTTGCGAGCCCGAGTGTCCCAACAATGCAATCTATGAAGGAGGATCTCAATGGAGATATGCTGACGGGACATCTTTAAAAGGAATGCTTAAAACTTTAGACGGTAAAAAGGTATCTGCGGATCAAGTAATGGAACCCATAAACATGGACGTATACTACATCAGTCATGACAAATGCACGGAATGCATTGGTTTTCATGATGAGCCTCAGTGCTCTGCTGTTTGCCCTGTAGACTGTTGTGTCGACGATCCTGAAAAAAGGGAGTCAGAAGATAAACTTATCGCCAAGAAAAACTTTTTGCACTTGTAGAACCTATATGGGCTCTGCCCTTGATAATATAATTTCAATATAAGAAGCCCCAACTCCTACGGGACTGTAGTTGGCATCATGTATATCATAACCTGGCCTATTCAATAGAGATGCAATTTCACTTTTCAACCGGCCTTCTCCTATACCATGAATCACCAAAACTTTTGTTTTTCTTTTAGACAAATTAAGATTAATAAATTCCCTGAATGTTTTGACTTGAAGATTGAGCTTATCAAAAGAGCTCATATGATGATCTGCATCCAGTAAGGATTCTATATGTAAATCAATACATGGAACCATATCTTTCCTTTTTCTTCCTCCATCTGAAAGTTTTTTATCATGATCTTTAAGAACTATATTACGAGTTATCACTGGCTTAGATTTGGCAATCATTGTCCGAGGAACATTTCGATCAAAACCATGCTCATCTTCGATTACGAGATACGTGCTTTCAATACCGATGACTTTATAGCTTCCCGTTTCATTCAAAATCGATACCTGCTCCCCAATAATGAAATTCATTTCAATACGTTTTACATGTTTCTACGGTACTGTCCCCCGACTTCAAATAGTGCATTTGTGACCTGACCTAATGAAGCAGTTTTACAAGTCTCCATCAACTCTTCAAAAATATTTTGGTTGTTTACGGCGGCATCTTGAATTTTCTTCAGCCCCTCTTCCACCTCTTTTCGATTGCCTTCGTTAAGATTCTTTAGCATATCAATTTGATATTGCTTCTCTTCTTCGGTCGCTCGAATCACCTCCTTTGGCAATATAGTTGGCGACCCTTTGGAGCTTAAAAAAGTATTGACCCCTATGATTGGGAATTCACCCGTATGCTTTAAAGTCTCGTAGTATAAGGATTCTTCTTGAATCTTGGAGCGCTGATACATGGTTTCCATAGCACCCAAAACTCCACCTCGCTCGGTGATGCGATCAAACTCTGTTAGTACAGCCTCTTCAACTAAGTCGGTAAGCTCCTCTATGATGAACGAACCTTGCAGTGGATTCTCATTTTTAGCTAGTCCTAATTCTCTGTTAATGATCAGCTGTATAGCCATTGCTCGACGTACAGACTCCTCTGTTGGAGTAGTAATCGCCTCGTCGTATGCATTGGTGTGTAGAGAATTACAATTGTCGTAAATGGCATATAATGCTTGCAGCGTTGTACGAATATCATTGAAATCAATTTCCTGAGCATGAAGAGATCTACCAGACGTTTGTATATGATATTTTAGCATTTGAGCTCTTGCATTAGCTCCGTATTTTTTACCCATAGCCTTCGCCCAAAGCCTTCGCGCAACACGTCCAATTACAGCGTATTCTGGATCAATACCGTTTGAGAAAAAGAAAGATAAATTAGGTCCAAAATCATTGATATTCATCCCTCTACTAAGATAATACTCCACGTAAGTGAAGCCATTGGCTAAGGTAAAGGCTAGCTGAGTGATTGGATTTGCGCCTGCCTCTGCAATATGATATCCTGAAATCGATACCGAATAAAAATTGCGAATACCTTTTTCAATAAAATATTCTTGAACATCACCCATGAGTCTCAAAGCAAATTCAGTTGAAAAAATACAGGTATTTTGTGCCTGATCTTCCTTAAGAATATCAGCCTGAACTGTTCCCCTAACCTGCATTAGGGTATCCGCTTTAATTTTATTATAAATGGTTTCTTCTAGGACTTGATCACCTGTCACGCCCAGTAGCATCAATCCGAGTCCATCATTTCCTTCTGGAAGGTCCCCACTGTATGATGGTCTCTCAAAACCTTTATTCCCGTATATGGATACAATCTTTTTTTCAACCTCTTTTTCTAGGCCCCTATCTTTGATATACTTTTCACAGTTTTGGTCAATGGCCGCATTCATAAAAAAAGCAAGGAGCATCGGAGCTGGACCGTTAATCGTCATGGATACCGAGGTAGTGGGATGACTTAAGTCAAATCCAGAATAGAGCTTCTTAGCATCATCTAAGCAACAAATAGAAACACCTGCATTACCAATCTTTCCATAGATATCAGGTCGCAAATCAGGGTCGTTACCGTAGAGTGTTACCGAATCAAAAGCCGTTGACAATCGCTTCGCAGGCATTCCTAGACTGACATAGTGAAAACGTTTATTTGTTCTCTCAGGACCTCCTTCTCCCGCAAACATTCGGGTTGGGTCTTCTCCTTCTCTTTTAAAAGGGAACAAACCTGAGGTGAAAGGAAAGTCTCCCGGAAAATTTTCTTGTAAAATCCATCTTAGAATGTCACCCCAACTTCTATAATTGGGAGAGGCAACTTTAGGAATCTGCGAATGAGACAAGGATTCTGTATGTGTTTTCAGCTTTAAAACCTTATCGCGAACC
>CAJWCX010000020.1 GCA_913031405.1 uncultured Flavobacteriales bacterium
GCATCTCTTTGGTATAAAACTCTTTCTATTTATTATCTTTGGAGCCCATAACATCATTTCATGTCAAAAATCAGAAAGCAAGAAGCACTCGACTACCATTCAGTTGGTAAACCAGGTAAAATTGCAGTCGTTCCCACAAAGCCTTATGCTTCACAAAGAGACTTATCTCTTGCTTACTCTCCGGGAGTGGCAGAGCCCTGTTTAAAAATAGCCGAAAATATAGAGGATGTTTATAAATATACAAGTAAATCAAATCTTGTTGCAGTTATCTCGAATGGTACTGCTGTTCTAGGGCTCGGAGATATTGGGCCTGAGGCCTCGAAACCTGTCATGGAAGGAAAAGGCTTGTTATTTAAAATATTTGCAGATATTGACGTTTTTGATATTGAAATAGATGCAAAGGATCCTGAATTATTTATACAAACGGTAAAAGCGATCGCACCAACTTTTGGTGGGATCAACCTTGAAGACATTAAAGCTCCTGAAGCTTTCGAAATTGAAAAAAGACTTAAAGATGAATTGGACATCCCAATCATGCATGATGATCAACATGGTACAGCAATTATCTCCTCAGCAGCCCTTTTGAACGCCCTGGAACTTGCCAATAAGAAAATTGAAAAAGTTAAAGTTGTTGTTTCTGGTGCTGGTGCCTCTGCCCTTTCTTGTGCACAACTGTATCATTCTCTTGGTGTGAAGCTCGAAAATATGTTTATGTTCGATTCAAGCGGGTTGCTTTGTAAAACTAGAACGAATCTCGACTCAATGAAGAGCCAATTTGCTGTTCACAACAAAGAGATCGCTTTTGAAGATGCTTTTAAAAAAGCAGATGTGTTTTTAGGCTTATCTCGAGCAGATTTGGTTTCAAAAGATATGGTCGCTAAAATGAGCAAGAATCCTATCGTATTTGCCCTTGCCAATCCACAACCTGAAATATCCTATAAACAAGCAACCTCAGTGAGAAAAGACATCATCATGGCCACTGGCAGATCCGATCACCCCAATCAAGTTAATAATGTTCTAGGCTTCCCTTTTATATTTAGAGGCGCTCTTGACGTAAGAGCAACTACTATTAATGAAGATATGAAGCTTGCCGCTGTCCATGCTATTGCTGCTTTGGCCAAAGAGACAATACCAGAAGAAGTCATTGAAGCATATGGAGGAACGAACATTTCTTTTGGAAGAGATCAAATTATCCCAAAACCCCTGGATCCAAGACTTATTTATTCTGTTGCACCAGCAGTAGCTCGGGCTGCCATGGATTCTGGCGTGGCAAAAAACCCGATTAAGGATTGGGAGAATTACGACCATCATCTAAAAAAGAGACTTGGATTGGATAACAAACTTTTGAGAAACATTACTATCAAAGCTCAAAATAATCTAAAAAAAGTGGTATTCGTAGAGGCAGATAATGTAAAGGTACTTCGCGCAGCCCAGATGGCTTTTGAGGAAGGTGTTGCTATTCCTGTTTTACTAGGTAAAAAGAATATTATCGAAGACCTCATGGAAGAGTTTGCGATAGAGTTGCCAAACCTAGAAATCATTGACCCGAAATCAGAAGAACAAAAAGATAAAAGGGTCAGCTATGGTAAGGTGTTTTTTGAAAACCGAAAGCGAAAAGGATTTACCGAATATGAGGCTATTCAAATCATGAGAGAACGAAATTATTACGGCTCGATGATGGTAGAACAAGGAGATGCTGACGCCATGATAACAGGGGTAACCAGAAGTTATAGGAGCTGTATCAAACCTGCTATTCAATGCGTTGGCCTTAGAAAAGATGTTAAGCTCGTATCGGGAATGTATATCTTAAATACCAAGCGAGGACCAATGTTTCTTGCGGACACGACTATAAATCTTAACCCGAATGCAGATGAAATTGCAGAGATCACAGTAAATGTGGCTCAGACCATTCGAAAATTCAATATCGTCCCGAAAATAGCTCTACTGAGTTACTCTAATTTCGGTTCATCCTCAGGAGAGGATGCCGACAAGATGTCCAAAGCGGTTCATATCCTTCATGAGGAACACCCAAACATAATAGTTGATGGCGAGGTTCAAGCCAATTTTGCTCTTGATTCAGAGCTCATGAATGATAAGTTTTCATTTTCAATACTTGCAAACAAGCAGGTAAATACACTGATTTTCCCGAATCTTTCATCGGGTAATATATCGTACAAATTACTTCAACAAATGACGGATGGAGACGCTATTGGTCCGATTTTAATTGGACTTAATAAATCCATTCACGTCATGCAACTTGGAGCTAGTGTAAGAGAGATAAATAACATGGTTAAAATAGCGGCAATCCACGCTCAAAATAAAAAATAATGATTGCACAAATTCAAGGTAAACTCGTCGAAAAAAACCCAACATACCTCGTCATTGATTGCAATGGCGTAGGTTATGAGATTAAAATTACTTTAAATACATTTACTAGCTTAAGTGATAATGAAGCCATTAAGGTTTATACCCAATTAATTGTTCGTGAAGATGCCCAAATCCTCTATGGTTTTCAAACCAAAGAAGAGCGGGAGATGTTCAACCTATTGATTAGTGTCTCTGGAATAGGTCCCAACACAGCTATGATTATGCTATCTTCTTTAGTGCCGTCGGAGGTTGCACATGCCATTCAATCAGATGATGTGGCCACAATCCAGAGTGTAAAAGGGATTGGAGCCAAAACAGCTCAGCGCGTCATCATTGATTTAAAAGGTAAAGTAATTGGATTTAGTGCTGGCGACGAAAATATCGTTAGTACAAACAATACAAACAAGTTTGATGCGTTAAATGCTTTAGTTTCTTTAGGATTCGACAAAAAATCAGCAGAAAAAACTTTAAATAAGTTGAACTCTGATGAGAAATCTGTTGAAGATCTTATAAAAGAAGCTTTGAAGCAATTGTAAATTGAGCATTAGGCGAACATATAAATACCTGAAAAAGAAGAGTTTGCTCTTCTTTTTCCTTCTATTCGGGTTTTCTGGATTTTCACAGAACAATCCTTTTGATTTACCCTTTCCGATCAATAATGCACTAAATCCATTTGATATAGACAACCAGCGGTTTGATCTCGGTGATCCTTCCGACTTAAATCAAAATATAACTTACGATCCTCTGACAGGTACATATATTTTCTCAGAAACACTCGGAGACGGTTTGTATTACAGAAACCCATCTTTTATGACTCTTGAAGAATATCTAGAGTACAAAAGAGAAAAATCAATGTCTCAAGATTGGGTGGAAATGATTGAAGAAGAGACAGAAGAAAATAGGGCCTTTGAATTGCCTATTACAATTGGTAGTAAAGCCTTTGAAAACTTTTTTGGATCAGATAAAATCACCATAAGACCACAAGGAAATATTGAGCTAGCCCTTGGGGCAAATTCATCAAGGTACGATAACCCTCTACTTCCACTCAGACAAAGACGAGTTACTCGTTTCGATTTTCAACAAAATATCAATATGGATATTGTGGGACAAATTGGTACCAAGCTAAAAATTGGGGCAAAATACAACACCCAAGCTTCTTTTGACTTTGAGAATATTTCAAAACTCGAACATACAGGTGATGAAGATCAAATTCTTCAAAAGATTGCTTTAGGTAATGTCGCCCTTGAGCTTCCCACTTCATTAATTCAGGGTTCACAAACTTTATTTGGTGCAAAAACTCAGTTGAAATTTGGTAGAGCGACCGTAGACCTCATTGCAGCATCATCAAAAGGAAAGAGGAACGAAATCAATGTCAGCGGAAAATCTCAAACACAAGAATTTGAGCTCACAGCGGACAACTATGAAGCTAACCGACATTATTTTCTGAACCTGTACCACCAACAACACTATGACCAAGCAATGTCTACCCTTCCGGTAGTTAGTTCAACTATGTACATTACAAGAATTGAGGTATGGGTAACCAATAGAAACAATAGTATCGAGAATACACGAAACATCATTGCATTTTCAGATTTAGGAGAAGCTCAACAAAACAATTGCCAAGGTTCACCTGGAAATTATGCTACAGATGTTATTCCAAAGAACACAGCAAATGGTCTTTATGAGTGGGCCTCGAACCAACCATTAATCAGAAGTTTCGCCAACTCCGTGGGAGTACTAAGCTCACAATTCACAACACCTGGTCCTTTTAATCAAGCGGTCGAATACGAAAAACTAGAAAATGCACGAAGACTTGCAGATAACGAATATACGTACAATGCTTTGCTCGGGTATATCTCACTAAATACACCACTGAACAACGATGAAATATTAGCAGTTTCCTATGAATACACCTACCGAGGTGAAACTTACCAAGTCGGTGAGCTTTCAACCGACGGTTCAACTGGACAGGATGCTCTTATCGTTAAATTACTAAAGCCAACTATAACGAACCCTAACAATAAAGTTTGGGATCTGATGATGAAAAATGTCTATTCAATTGGAGCCTATCAAGTGGACCAACTGGGATTCAAAATCGATGTTCTCTATAATAATCCTGAAACCTCGGTTGAATTGCCTATCATACCATTAGATGGTGTAGACAATAAACAGATTGTGACCTTAATTGATATGGATAAAATCAATCAAAACAACCAACCATTCTCAGATGGAGTTTTTGATTTTGCTCCCTTCAATCAAGTGAATAATAAAATTGACAATGGGGGTACGATTAATAAAAAAAATGGAAGAATCTTTTTCTCAACCATAGAGCCTTTCGGAAAAACATTGGAGGATAAATTGAATGCTGCAGGCATACCTCAACTCACGGTAGACAAAATTGCTTTTCACGAACTTTACGACTCTACGAAAACTGCTGCTCAGCAAATTCCGAGCAAAAACCGATTTGTCTTCAAAGGAGAATATCAATCATCAATTACATCTGACATACCATTGAATGTAATGTCTGTTCCTGAAGGATCTGTTAGTGTAACGGCAGGAGGTATTCGACTGATTGAAGGTGTAGATTATACAGTTGATTATGCTTTCGGTCGAGTCAAAATATTGAATACTGGAATTCTTGAATCCAATGCCCCTATAAAAATATCCATAGAAAGTAATTCTGTGTTTGGATTTCAAGCCCGATCGATGATTGGTGGTCGCTATCAATATCGATTTAGTGATAAATTTAAAATTGGTGCCACATGGATTAGAATGATGGAGAGACCGGTCACACAAAAAGTTGATTTTGGCAGTGAACCTTTTAAAAATAACGTGATTGGCGCTGATTTGGCCTTTCGAGCAGATGTGCCTTTTCTCACAAAGTTAGTAGACCTACTACCTGTTATTTCAACCAAACAAAAATCAACCATCTCATTTACAGGAGAATTTGCACACCTGATTCCTGGACAACCAAGAGCAATTAATAAAGAGGGAACTTCCTATATTGATGATTTTGAAGCTGCACAAAGTGCCATCGACCTCAGAACTGTAACTGCTTGGCGATTGGCATCTATACCGCAAGGACAGCCTAGCTTATTCCCGGAGGCCAATGTCAAAGACCTATCCAATGGATTTAAGAGAGCGAAAACCTCTTGGTACGTGATTGACCCTGTTTTCTATCAAAGCAATTCATTAACCCCACAGCACATCAAAGAAAACGGTGGAGCAATATTGGCAGATAGTCGAATGAGACTTGTAAATCAAACAGAAATATTCCCAAACCTGCAACAACAATATGGTTCCATTCAAAACATTCCCATTCTAGAATTGGCATACTACCCCAAGGAGAGAGGAATGTACAACTACGACACAACAAACACTGTTGATAGCTTAGGCCAATTTGTTGACCCAGAGAATAGATGGGGCGGAATCATGAGGGGGCTTACAACGAACGATTTTGAACTGACAAACATTGAATTTATACAATTTTGGGTACTAGACCCCTTTAATGAGGATGCCGAAGGAGTTGATACATTGGCAGACCATAATGGAGGAGACCTCTATTTTAATCTTGGAAACATCTCTGAAGATGTACTTCCCGATTCGAGAAAAAGCTTTGAAAACGGATTACCAGGTCAAGGTGTATCGTTAAACGATAATATCGATACTACGGAATGGGCAAAAGTCTCTACACAACAAGTCGTAGTTAATGCATTTGATAATGACCCCTCATCCAGACTGAATCAAGATATAGGACTTGATGGATGGAACAATTCCGAGGAACAGATCGCCTTTGAAGATTATGTAACATGGGTAAACAATCATCCTAACTTAACTTCCGTAACAAAGGCCAGAATGATTGCTGACCCATCAGGTGATGATTACAATTATTATCTCGATGACAATTACGATAACGTTGAAGCCAATATATTGGATAGATACAAACGTTTTAACGGTATGCAAGGAAACTCGCCAACTACCGAAATGTCGGATACAGCCAATACGAATGGATACCCTACTCAAGCGACAAATATGCCAGATATAGAGGATATCAATCAAGACAATAACCTCTCCGAATCTGAAAGCTATTTCCAGTATAAAGTCAGCATAAGGCCTGAGGATATGCAAGAAGGTAAAAACTACATCACCAATAAACAGATCTATGAAAACGGTAATAAAACAGAAACGTGGTACCAATTTAAAGTTCCGATAGCTGACTTTGAAAAAAAGGTAAATGGTATTCAAGATTTTAGATCAATTCGCTTCATGCGAATATTTTTGAAAGATTTTGATGAGGAAGTCGTTTTACGTTTTGCAAGACTTGAACTCATCAGAGGAGAATGGCGACGATATCTGCTAGACCTAAGTCAGCCAGGAATGAGTGTTCAACAAGACCCAAACCTCACTAGCTTTAATATTGGCGCAGTCAATGTGGAAGAAAATGATCAAAGAAGTCCGGTAAAATATGAAGTTCCTCCAGGAATCAATCGAGAAATAGACCCCTCTCAGGTATATCAGCGCCAAATGAACGAACAGTCCTTGGTTTTAGATATTTGTAACCTTCAAGACGGAGATGCAAGAGCAGCTTACAGGAATGTTCAATTTGATGTAAGAACTTATAAAAAACTGAAAATGTTTGCTCATGCCGAGGAAGTTGCACCGAATACACTCGAAAACAATGAATTGACAATGTTTATTCGTTTGGGAACAGACTTTGTCGACAACTATTACGAATATGAACTTCCTCTTCAAATTACACAATGGGGCGCAACATCTCCGGAGGATATATGGCCTGAAGGAAATAATATAGAGATTGAATTTGATGACCTTATTCAACTCAAAAAAGATAGAAATGCAGACATTGAACAAGGAGCAAATGGAATTTCGTATATCGTTGAATATTCGAAAACAGATCCTAATAACAGCAACAGAAGAATTAAAGTCAAAGGAAGCCCCAATCTTCAAGGTTTAAAAACCATAATGGTAGGTGTTCGAAACCCCCTTAAAAACGACCCGAATAACATATGGCAACCTGACGATGGAGAGGCAGAGTGTGTTATTGCATGGATCAATGAACTTCGATTAACTGATTTTGTAAGTGAAGGGGGGTCAGCAGCAGTTGGTCAAATGCAAATCAAACTAGCTGACTTTGCCAGCATCAATGCATCAGGAAACTATTCTGGCATCAATTGGGGAAGTGTAGATAGTCGAGTACAAGATCGGCAAAGAAACGAGCAAATTGGATTCGACTTCAACTCAAGTGTTCAACTCGGTCAGTTTTTCGGCAAACAGGCGCGGGTCTCTTTGCCCTTCTTTTATGGCTATTCTTTAGGCATTATCAATCCAGAATTCGACCCATTCAATCCCGATATTAAACTTTCTGATTACGACCCTGCGACAAGAAAGGAAAGAGCTGCTTTAGGTCAAGACTTTAATGAGAGAAAATCGTTTAACTTTTCGAATGTAAGGAAAGAGGCTAAAGCAGGTTCAAAAAATCATTTTTGGAGAATCTCAAATTGGGCTGCCAGCTATGCCTATTCCGAAAATCTACAAAGAGACTTTAATACCAAAAAAGACTTAACGAAAACATGGACAGGTGCCTTGAACTACAATTACACTTTCAAGGGCAAACCCTTTCAGCCATTTAAAAAATGGAAACCTGTTCAAAAATCAAAATACCTCAAATTAATCAAAGACTTCAACTTGTTCTTTATGCCAAAGAATATTTCGTTTACGAACGATTATTCAAGAATTTATAATGAACGAAATGTTAGAAATAACCTTGTACCGGATTACGAATTTGACCCCATATTCTTAAAAAGATTTGATTGGAATAGGAATTATGAAATCGGTTACGATATTACACGAAACCTTAAAACTAGCTTCAGTGCATCAAATAAGTCTATTTTTGAAGAAGGTAATAATAGTGTGGATCGGATTAATAATCCGGAAGGATATCAAGAATTCCTAGATACACTCCGATCACAGATGTCAACATTGGGAAAAACAATGGAATATGGACACAATTATTCGGTAAACTATAAAATTCCATTCGACAAGTTTCCTTTGACCAATTGGATGAGTGCAAATGTAAAGTATACAGGAACCTATAACTGGGCAAGAGCTCCTTTAGGTCAAAGTGAGTTTGGAAATACCATACAGAATAGCAGGAATATTAATACCACCGCCCAAGCCAACTTTGTCAATTTATATAATAAAGTACCGTTCTTCAAAAAAGTACTTTCTGATGGGAAAAGTTCTAGGGGAAGACTTAATCCTCGAAATGGACCAGGAAGCAGATCTAATGGTGGTAACAGTCAAACCAATAATAACGATAAAGAAAAAACAAAATGGGAATGGATCAAAGTGGAAGACCTTGAACCAGATAAACCCCTAGATTCTATGAGTAAAGATGAACGAAAAGCTTACAGAAAAAAGAATAGAGCTCACAAAAAGAAAGTTCGAAAAGAAGAGCGAGCTAAACGCAAAATACTTAAGGTTGCAGGATTTTTTGCCCGTTTGGTTATGACAGTAAGAAATGTTTCAGGTACCTATAGTCTTAATGATGGAACTATTCTTCCTGGATACAGCGAAGAAACCAGATTCTTAGGAATAAACTCGTCAACTACTCAATTATCTAGCTTCATATTCGGACAGCAAGGATATGATGTTTTCGGTAGAAAAAACGACTATAGTGTTTCAAGTTTAGCAACTCAAAACAGTTGGCTTGTTCAAAATGAAAACCTAAACACTCAATTCGCTACTACACACACAAATAACCTGACGATGCGAGCAACATTGGAACCACTAAAGGATGTGAATATTGACTTAAATCTTAACCGGAATTATTCAAGAAATAGCGGGGAATTCTACCGGTGGAATGAATCAACAAGTGAATTCGAAGGCCAAAGCCGTTTTGAAACAGCTACCTTAACTTATTCAACCATTTCATGGGGAACTGCCTTTACGAAGCAAGGTGCAGAATATCAGTCTGAAATATTTCAAAACCTTTTAGACAATAGAAATAATGTTTCTCAGCTTGTCGGAGCAAACAATTCCAATTCGTCACAACTAACACCCAATGGATTTTACTCAGGTTACTCAGGAACGCAACAGGATGTAGTTCTAGGCTCGTTTTTAACTGCCTACAGCAATACAGAAGTCAATTCAAGAAACATCGATCCTCTTCAAAACACACCTCTTCCCAATTGGTCGATCAATTATAGTGGTCTAACAAAATACAAATTCACCAAAAAATTCCTAAAATCATTTATCCTTCGTCATGCATACAGCTCGTCTGTATCTGTTAGTGGAATGCAAACAAATCTAAACTCATCAGTTGACGATAATGGAAATCTAAACAGCTTTGACATAGACAACAATTACATCCCAGAAATGCAAATTCAAAATGTAGTTCTTTCCGAACGGTTTTCTCCGCTCATAGGAATCGATGCAAATTGGATCGTTTATGGCCACACGCTTCAAACAAGATTCGAATACAAAAAAGACCGATCAGCAACACTCGCGCTGAGTAATAATCAAGTAACAGAATCTTTATCAGAAGAAATTGTAATCGGTACTGCTGCTAGAATAAAAGATGTCAAGCTTCCCATAAAAAACATCAAATCGAGCGATGTCAATATCAAATTTGACTTTTCATTTAGGGACAACCTTACTGTCATAAGAAAAATTGTAGAAAACACGAACCAAGCTACAGCGGGTCAAAGAACCATGTCAATTAAGATTTCTGCAGATTATAACTTGACCAATAATCTGACCATTATGTTTTATTACGATCAAAACTTGAACACACCTAAAGTACAAACCAGTTATCCCACAGGAAATATTAATACAGGAATAAAAATTCGATTCAACCTAGCCGGAGTTCAATGATCAAAATAAGAAAAGCCAAACCAGGAGATGAGGCAGGAATTCATCAACTCATTAAAGAGCTAGCCACCTATGAAAAAGCTCCAAATGAAGTCACCAATACAATTGGAGAACTTAGACAACATTTATTTGAAGAAGAAATATGTTATGCGCTAGTAGCGCTTGAAAACAATCGAATTATTGGTTTTTCACTTTATTATATGTCCTATTCAACATGGAAAGGAAAATGCCTGTATTTAGAAGACTTTTATGTACAACCAGCACATCGAAAGAGAGGAATTGGAGAACTATTATTTAATCAAACTATTGAAATTGC